>CAZTDG010000001.1:0-29336 GCA_964612655.1 uncultured Acidimicrobiales bacterium
CCCCACAATAGAAGAACGCATGGTCGACTACTTCACCATGGCCGCCACCCACCTGATTAACCATTCGTGAAGGCTAAGCCTTCACGTACAAATAGAAATGGCCACCGGCGAAGCCGACGGCCTTTTCTATTTGTGGTCAGGCCCGGCGTCGATCCGGGGACCTACCGCTTTTCAGGCGGTCGCTCTGCCAACTGAGCTACCTGACCCCCCGTTGCGTCATCTCATCGATGCTGCAGCGATGTGGGCAATCTCTTCTGCCTATGAGAGCCCGCAGGGCTCGAACTAGCAGCGGATTACTGTGCGGTCCCGACGAGATTTGAACTCGCGACCTCCGCCTTGACAGGGCGGCGTGAACTCCAGACTTCACCACGGGACCTTTCGCATGCCAGCTTCTCAGCCGACTTACGTCCCACCTATAAGGGTGGGCGGAGTCATAGTAGCGGGCGCTATCGCACAATGCACGCGTCCGTCGCCACAACCCCGAGGTATCGGTCAGACCTTCTTACGAGGCAGGTTGGCGGCTTTGAGAATGCCACCGTCGCCATCCATAATTCCGGCCTTGGAACCGAGTGACAGCGTGTTGGCGGCGAAGAGGTCTTCACGATTGATGACCACCCAGCGATAACCGGGAACAGCCTTCTTGATCCGCTTGAAGGCAGCCTTCATATCGTTTGGGTCGGCCGCAACGCAGACGGACCCTTTCTCACCGATGAGGTCAACGGTGCCCGACGGGTCCGTGTCGCACGAAAGCAATTCTTTCGCCCGTTCCATCAGTTCTTCTTGGTTGTACTTGCCCATTTAGAGCTCGCTTTCTGGGGTGGTAAGGATTCTTTCGACTTCATCCGCAGCCTCGGTCGTGGCGGCCGCATCGGCGCCTTCAACCGATACTTCAACCACGTCACTGGCTACCGCGCCAAGCGACAGCAATCCCATGATGCTGGTGCCCTTCGCGGTCTTTTCCCCCTTGGAGATAGTGATCTTGCCGTCGTACGCCTTGGCAAATTCAACTATCAAACTTGCGGGACGAGCATGCAGCCCACCCTCGCCTGAAATGGTGATCGTTCGATCGACGGGGCCCATTGCTTCGGACGCGGTCTCTTCAGAGCCCTCGTCTTCGGCACCGGCTGAAAGCACGGAGTACAGGTGATCGGCATTGTCGGTGGTCCAAAGCTCTTCGGCCACCTCTTCATCCTGAAGCACCTCAGCAATGTGGCTCAGCACCGCAACATGGTCGTCGCCAACGGCGCCAAGGCCGATCACGAGATGAGCGGTTCCGACACCCCAGTCGATTCCGTCGGGATACTGCGCAACGACAATGCCGGTGCTGTGTACCCAGTCGCGGCTCTCGAAGGTCCCGTGCGGCATCGCCACGCCGTTACCTAGGAAAGTCGAGACAGTCTCTTCGCGTTCGAGCATCGCATCCACGTACCCATCGGTGACGTGCCCACGCTCTACGAGAAGTGATCCGACATAGGTGATCGCCTCAGTCTTTGAAACCGATGGCAAACCCGAGATCACGGCCTCGCGAGCCAACGATGGCATAGTGCTCATCTCGCTTAGATCTTCGAGACGACGTCGTCGCCCGCCTTCAGTGTCTCGACGAGCCCCTTTACTGCGGGGTCACCAAAGAACATCATGAACGGAACGATCGCGGCGTTCGGGAAATTGCCCTTCGCCTGACCAGCCAATGATTGGTGGGTCACGATGACATCGGCGTGCTCAGGAACCTGGCCTACCGGCGAGTGGATTACTTCGATATCAAGTTTGGCCTTCTTGACCATCTTCTTGAGTTGGTTCGCGCCCATCAGGCTGCTGCCCATTCCGGCTTCACATGCGAACACGATGAGCTTTACCTCATCTGCGGCTTTCGTTACTACTTCGCTCATTCTCGGTCCTTTTTGCTGGAGGAGCCTCACTATCAACCAACAAGGAGGCCCAAAATATTTCGAAAGGGCGGGCACGACGGTTGTTTTGCCGTCGTACCCGCCCTCAAAGCTCGGCTATGAAACGCTAATTATGCGCTTGCGCCTGGGATGTTCATTCCTGGGATATCTGGGATTGCGTCGCCAAGACCTGCGTCGGCGGCGTCAATATCAGTATCGGTCAGGTCCTTCACTGGGAACAGCTTCAATAGAGCCGATCCGACCACGAAGGCGACCACTGCGCCGACGGCGATGCCGGCGAATACCCCAAACACTGCGCTTCCTTCAGGAGGCAGTGTTGCGATGTAGGCGAAGATCGATCCCGGACTTGGGGGAGCGACCAGACCTGCGTCGGTAGCGACGAACACGATGTCAGCGGAGATTCCGCCAGCCCACATTGCGGCGATCATGACTGGGTTCATCAGTACGTATGGGAAGTAAACCTCGTGGATACCACCGAGGAAGTGGATGATGATCGCACCAGGTGCGGACAACTTAGCCAGACCCTTACCAGCGAACCAGTAAGCGCCAAGGAGGCCAAGGCCCGGTCCAGGGTTGGACTCAAGCATGAAGAAGATGGATCGACCGTCTTCTACAACATCTTGTGCACCGAGCGGCGTTAGAACACCGTGGTTGATGGCGTTGTTCAAGAACAGCACCTTGGCAACCTCAATCGGGATGTCAGCTACTGGCAACAAGCCCGAGTCGGCGAGACTCTCAACGGCGTTGCCGAAGAGGTCCGCAAGGAAGGCCATGATTGGACCAACGACGATGAAGCCGAGTGCAAGAAGGCCAAGACCAGCGAAGCCCTGCGAGAAGTTGTTGAAGAGCATCTCGAAGCCAGCAGGAGTGCGTGGCTCAAGGAACTCGTCAATCTTCTTCATTACCCAGCCCGCAAGTGGACCGATAACCATTGCACCAAGGAACTGTGGTGGCTGGATGTTAAGCACGGTGGTCTCACCGGCGATTGCCTCGCCAGTGGTCTCATCGAACACCTCGGCCATAAGTTCGCCGGAGCTTCCGATAACACCCATGACGGCGATAGCGGCGAGTACGCCACCACGGTGACCGTGGATGATTTTACCACCCGTGTAAGCCACCAGGATTGGTAGCAGGTTCACGATGATTGGACCGACCAGTGCATCTGACACTGGAGCCCAAGTCTCTGGAGTTGCGATTCCCAACTCGTTGAACCAACCCGTCGGAATGACGAGTGCGGTTAGTAGTCCCCAGGCGATGAATGCTCCGATATTCGGAATAACCATGCCGGCGAGAAAACCACCGAAACGTTGTAAGCGCTCTTGCATGTGAAGAGTCCCCCTTTTTAAAGTCGTAAAAGAATTACGCCATTTGGTAACAGACGCCAATTCCAGATGGAAAATTCAAGGAACTGACAACTTTGTACGTCACCAATTGACGATGAACCGAAGGTACCAACTAAAGAGCGCTGCGGATAGTCCGGACGTCCATCGAGGACAGTAAAGGGTTGACTACAACCACTGGAGCGCCTGAAAAATCAAGGGGAACGGTAGAGATTACAATGTCAAAACTGTCGCTCGAATCCTCGTATGTTGTCGCAGATTGGACGTCGGCGAGCGACAGTTCTGGGAACTCTGCCTGCAAACGAGAAACGAGCACCCAGGCGGTCGCCATGCCACTCGGGCAGACAACCATGGCGCGTTTACGTGGACGCAGGTGGCCACGCTCGAGCGCGCCCGACAGATACATGGTGATGAAACCGATCTCATCGTCATTGATTTCGGCCCCGACACGCTCCCCCACCAGCTGGCCGAGATCGACCGCGACAGCCTGGACGTCGGGGTAACGCGCGGCGATCTCCTCCACAAGCGGGTTATGAACCGGCAGCTCGTATCGGATGCGCACGACGAGGCGAGTGAGGTGCATCGTCAACGATCTGCGCAGCTCATCATCGTCGACCAAGCTGGCATGGAGACGCTCGGTCGCGATCGCCAACATCTCCTCTGCCAGGTCGTCGATTTCCTCGGTTGAACTCGTCTGCGAGAGCAACGCTTCGAACCCGAGCAGGTACTCGGTGAGACCTGCCACTTCGTCGTCAGAAAAGGCGGGGCCACCCTGGCGGGTTAGCTCATCGGTTAACGATGTGATGGCCTCGGAGGCGGGATGATCGATCAGCGAGATGAACTGGCCAGGCTCCAAAACAATTGGACGACCCTGGCTGATCCGACATTGTGAAATAGCCACGAACAGCGCATAGAGCAGTTCGCTGTTTCCAAGCGCCAGGCGATCATGCAACGCGCTGTTGCGGATTGTCTCCGCGCAACAAAGGATCGGTAGCGATTGCAACCGCTCTCGCAGCCCCGTAGGCACACGCACTTGGAGCAGTTGTGATTCCTCGCCTGAGCGTGTGGTGAGCTCGTCGAGAACGTCGGCGGGAACCGCCTCCAAGAACAGCTGCACGAGCGCTCTGCGGACGCGTTGCTCTGAACCGTGAAGCGCTATCCCCTGGCCGGGCTTGCGGAGCACGGGTAGCCCCATCCGCTCGAGCCAAGGCTCACAGCGGCGTAGATCTCGTCTGGCCGACGTCTTGGAAACCTCCAAGTCATCGTGGAGTCGATCGAGTGAGATCGTCTCTGGATAGGCCCACAGCAGCATGTCGAGTAGCAGGTGGACTCGCTCGTCGGGGGCGTAGACCCGGGGGGCCGATGTTCGGGCATCGAGATCAGCAATGATCGCGTCGCGGGCGTCATCCTCGGCAACGATGGACAAACCGGTGCCTCGTTGCCGGATGAGCTCTCCCCCATGTGACGCCAAGAAGTTTTGGACCGCTGACAGCCGATACCGAACAGCGCGCTCTGACAGGACGAGCGCAGCCGCGAGTTCAGATGTGCTCCGTGCTTCGTCCTGGTCGAGCAACCAACGAACGATTCGAACAACTCGGCTATCGAGGGGAGCGCTCACGGTCGAGCCAAATGCGGTTCGAGACCTTCCCTTACCTCAGCTGCGTTCGACGCATTCGATAACACCTCCGCCACTCGATCGGCGATGCTCGCATCTTGTGCGTTCAGCGTTGCTTTGATCAGGTTCACCGCATTGGCCGAAACCGAGAGTTTGTTGATGCCGATCGACGCGAAGATCACCGCAGCCAGTGGGTCGGCAGCAGCTAGTCCGCACACAGACACGCTCTGACCCTTGGAAGCTGCCGCATCGGCAACCATGGCACACAAACGAAGCACCGCTGGATGCAACGGGTCGTGCAACGCACTCAGCGAACCGAGCAACCGGTCGGCTGCCATCGTGTACTGCGTGAGGTCATTGGTGCCGATCGAGAAGAAGTCGACGTGTTCAGCGAACGATGGAGCGATAAGCGCTACCGACGGCACCTCTACCATGACACCGAGCTCGACCGAGCCGTGCTCGACACCCTCAGATTCCAGGGCCGCTTTCACGTCGGCCATCCGATCTCGAACCAAGAAGAACTCGTCGAGTGCTGCAACCATCGGCACCATAACGGCCACTTTGCCGTGCGCAGCGGCGCGCAACGCTGCTCGCAACTGGTCATCGAGTAGATCACTGAATTGTTCGTAGATGCGAACGCCCCGCAAACCAAGGAAGGGGTTCTCCTCCTCGGGAAGGTCGAGATATTCCGCCGGCTTGTCGCCACCGATATCGAAGGTGCGGATAACGACGGTATCGGTCCAAGCTTTTGCCGCCCGGGCGTAGATCTCGTATTGCTCTTCTTCGGATGGCGGCTTCGGGGTGTCGAGGAACAAGAACTCGGTGCGGAACAATCCGACGCCGTCAGATGCGACGTTGACCGCACGGTCGATGTCATCGGGGCTCGCCACGTTTCCGGCAACTTCGATTCGACCCTTGCCCGCGAGGGCGGCCTCGGCTCCGTGAACCTCAGCCAGTCGTTCTTCGAGGGCCGCTTGCGTCGCTTCCCGGTCAGCAAAATCGGCTTCGACAGCCGCATCTGGCGATGCGTGGAACTCACCGGTCGACCCGTCGAGGGCAGCCCGGTCCATCGGCGCGTCGAGAAGCCCTTCAACACCAACGACTGCGGGCACACCAAGGGATCGAGCGATGATCGCCACGTGGCTGGTCGCTCCGCCGGTGACGGTGGCGAATCCTAAGACCATGTCGACGTCGAGGCCGGCGGTCTCTGCTGCCGTCAACTCTTCGGCAACCAAGATGCTCGGTTCGGTCAACGAAATGCCATCAGCATCAACGCCGGCGAGATCACGCTTGATCGCTGCCATAACCTCACCAATATCCGCCGCCCGTGCCGCGAGGTAGGGGTCGGGAATCGACGCGAGCATCTGCTCGAGCTGCGTGGTTGCTGCTTCGAAGGCTGTCTCGAGGTCATTGCCGTCGAGGTGCTCGGAGACCGCGTCGATCACCATGTCGTCCTCGGCCATCAGAGCCTGCGCCCCGAGAACCTCTCCGGCTTCCTCTCGGCCTGCAGCCTTTGCGTCCGCCGACAGACTTGAGAGCTTTTGGCTGACCCGACCCGCCGATTCGGTAATCGCCGGTATCGGATCGTCGATACCCTCGAGCGTGACGGTGGCTGTGATGGCGGTTACGACAGGACCGACGGCGATACCAGGGGAAGCACCGACACCGTGAAGCTGGTTTGAATCACTCATTTAGGAATCCTCTGAACACTCGGTAGATGACTGCACCACAGACGAGCGTAATACTCGTCGTAACTAGAAGACCAAGAGAGACAACGACCAGCCGTACGGAGAACGACAGCCCCTCGAGGCCCAATCCAGGGACTACCCCCAGAAAATTGAACATCATGAAGATCATGGACAGCGCAAATAGACCGAACCGTCGCTTCTCTCCCATGCGCACACTCGTACCGAGCGCATGAAGACCGCCTTTGTCCGTGTCGGCGATGAGGTATCCGTAAAAGGCGTAGAAGACCAGGATGGCGAAAGCGGGGAGTAAGAAGAAGCGGATCCCCAAAACGAAGCCCGCAAAGAACCAGAACGTTCCGACGAACTGCTGGAGAAACTTCTTCGGCGTCTCGAACGGTTCGCCCAGACGAATTGGGTCTCCGTCAGCTGCACGTATCGCGTACACATACCAGGGGTACGAGAGGGTGCCTGCGATAACCCAACCGATGAAATTGAAGATGAAGAAGCGAACGTCCTGCGCCACCGAATTCTCGATGATGAACTGGTTTGCGAACTGACTAAAGCCGGTCGACACGGCGACGGGGACAATGCCCGCGGCCATCAACGGCAGGAAGTTTGGCAACCATGCCTTGAAGCCTTTGGAAAAGATCTCACCGATCCCGATACCAAATGTGCTCTGTTTAGCCATTCCCTCTCCAGCCAGCCTCGACAAATCGAAGACTCGGATCGGGTTGATCGCTCAACTCCACGGCTGCCCGATTCTCATCGGTCGCCGGAGGAAACGCCGTCGTTGGCGAACCAACCGCCGCGTGTCCCCATGCGAGTGCTTCGCTCAATCCAGTCTGACCGGTCGCGCCTGCGGAGAGAAATCCAGCGAAGAATGCGTCGCCAGCGCCGACGGTATTGGCAACGACGGCACCCGTGGTTCGACCGAAGGTTGCACCCTGGTCGTCGACGAGCACCGCTCCGTCGGCACCGAGAGAAACGAGCACGGAAGCTACCCCGCCATCTCGAACCGAACTCGCGGCGTCAATGACGTCACCTAACGTTGGAAGTGAGGTCTCGAGAAGTGCTTCAAGTTCCTCGCGATTGGGCTTGATCAGCGAGACGTTGGCTTCAACAGCCGCGGCTAAGGCTGCGCCGCTGGCGTCGACGCCGAGCAATACCGAATCGGGCAGCCGGTCGCGAAGACGCTGCAAGAACGTCGGATCGAATTCCGGCGGATGCGAGCCACACACGGCCACCCACTGTCCATCCTCGGCGCGTGACGCGGCCTCTTCGATGAGATTTTCGGTCGTCGTGGCGTCGAGTGTCGCCCCTGATTCGTTGAACTTGGTGGTCGAACCGTCGGCCTCGGCGACGGTGATGTTCGTCCGAATAGGCGCGCCCGAATCGATGGCTACGAGATCAAACCCATCGATGGAGCCGAGGGCCTGGGCAAACTCCGTTGCACTCGAGAGTGACGCGGGCATGATCGCCGTCGCCTCCGCGCCTGACTGCGCGAGGGCTCGGGCAACGTTGATTCCCTTGCCCCCAGCTTCGACCGTGAATTCCGAGACTCGCTCGACACCGCCACGTTCGAACGAGTCGACGTGGAGCGTCTTATCGAAGCTCGGGTTCGGCGTAACGGTAATGAACATTCAAGGCACGCTACGCGGTATGGAACTGTTCGAACAGGAGCTGTTCGGCTTCTGGAGTCCACGTGTCGTTGGGGCCAAGAGCGGCACCGATTTCGGGATAGCGATCCTTCAACTCGTCGAGTCCGGTCAGTTCCAATCCGCTCAACTGCGGGAAGATCATGACCTTTCCGGCGTAGTCACCTTCGAGGAGAGCACGCACGCCGTTTTGTCCGGCCTCGATGCCACCGATCGCGGCGAGCGCTCGACTTGGTGAAAGGGTGCCGTCGGTTGCCTTCCCAAGCACCGACACTTGATCGGCAATCGAGCTGCCCGAGGTACCGGTGTATTGGGCGTTGTGGAGGTACACGTTGCTCATGTTGAGCGGAGCGAGCGTGCCGTTGGCAACGCCAGCAAAGAGCACCAGCATGCCGTTGGGCGACATCATGGTCGCAGCATCGCCCATCACCGGACCGACGGGAACGCTGACGATCACGTCGTCGGCGCCTTCGCCGTTGGTCTCGGCATCGAGCAATTCGCGGGTGGCGTTCGGATCGTCGCCCGGGTTGTGGAGGATGAACTTGCGACCCTTTTCCTTGGCGAGGTCTTCCAACATCACGCGGGCCTTCTCTAGACGCTCATCATCGAGATCGATCCCGATGATGGTGCCTGGACCGTCGACTTGCTCCATGGCGCGTTGCATGTGCATTTGGCCCATCGGTCCGCCAGCGCCTACGACGACAGCGACGCCACCGGGCTTGGTTTCGGCGCGATTGCGCTCCTCTCCCCAGGCGGCGGCGAGGTCGGTTCCGCTGGTTCCGACGAACGCGGTGTAGTGGTAGTGCAGGCGTCCAACGTCGATGAGGGGCAGGCCGTCGAGTTCTTCGGTGCCAGCCATGGTCATCATCCCGCGATAGGCGAGGACCTTGGCGAGCTCTTCGATGAGATCGGCGCTGGTCTGGGCGAGCACGATGATGTCGTCGAAGCCGTCTTCGCCGGTGTGGCGCTCGGAACTGTCGGCGACCGACGCGGCATCGAAGGCATCGTCGTCGATGACTTCGGCGTTGGGAAGGTGCTCGGCGACCAAAGCGCGAACTGCATCAGACACGGTCGACAGCACGACCTTCGCTGGAGAGCCGAGACCGGCCGACGTCGTGTACTCGGTTGCATCGTCAGGAGATCCGACGATCAGCATGGTTCCGCCGGTGCCCGGGTCGAGGCGACGTCGTTGCATGTACGAACCTTCGACGCATGCCCATGGTTCCGACAGTGCCGCGGACGCATAACCCACGTTGTCGGCGACGGGGATGAGATACCCGGCTCCGCCGTCGGCTTCGAAGATCTCTTTGCCGATCAGGTGGTACTGCACCATTCCGCCTGGGATGGTGTAGCCGTAGGCGGTCGCACGACCATCGACGTAAATGTCGGGCTGGATCGCGAGGCGTTGCCCGGGTGAATACTTGTCGGCGAGCTCCTCGCCCACCTCGATCACCGTCACGGTGGCTTCGTGGCCAAGCCGGGTCGGTTCGGTCTTCAGATCACGCCCGTACAGTTTTGCGTGATCGCCACCCTGTTTGATGAGCTTCACATCGGAATAGCAAAGACCCACAGCATCGACGCGAACGAGGATCTGGTCCGGTCCTGGTGTGGGAATCTCGATCGGTTCAGGAGCACCGTCTTTGCCGATGCTCTCAATGCCCGTGCCGTACGTGTTCCACCCGAGGTTGGGTGACGGTAGAGGGGTATCCCCATTGACATAGTCAACAAAATCCCACGTTTTCTCGCTCATGGATACGCGTACCTCTCATCAGTTGTTTCCCATAGTTCTACTGCCAAAACGCAGTAGATGTCGTGGATCGGCTGACGGGAGCGTTACCTGAAGCGATTGCCGTGTCTAAGCAGCGCGTGCTCGTGCGATTTCGCTCGTGAGCTCGGAGCGGATTCGGACCGCTTCTTGGCCAAAGCGCGGTGCGGCAATTACGTGCACTCGATCGCCATGCCACGGGCGACGAATGTAGAGCATGCGGCCGGCGGTATCTTCTTCGCCTTCAGCCAATTCGTTGTAGCCGAGCTCGGGTTCGGGTTCGCCCTCTTCGACTTCTGCTTCCCAGATCGGGACGTCGGTGGTACGGAAGAAGTTCTGTATGCGGACGAAGTCACGGCTGACTCCGAGATGGATCTGCGAGACCCGGACGATTACTGCGATCGACAACATGGCCCAGACCAAGCCTGCGATCGTCGGGTTGACGATCGGCCGGAAGATCACGGGACTCAGCATCAACGCAAGGAGTGCAGTGACGAAGTGTGAGGTGCGTGCAATTACTGTCATTACTAACTCGCCTATTGGTGGGGAAACCCGGCCTTGATGTGAGAATCGGCACCCGCCCACTCATTTCAAGCGTTTGTGCTGTGACAGTCGACATCCACCCAAATTGCGAGTCGCTCATCGTGTGACAGCGGCTACGTAACTCATAGATTCAATCTATGGATCAAGAGTCAATTGACCGCTAGTCAGCACCGAGTACAAGCCACATGCTGGATCTATGGATTCACGCACAACTTCCAGAGGTCTCGAAAGCTTGTCTTCGATATCCCCGGCGCTCAACGGCAACCAGCAATTGCTCAGTGGTCTGTCCGTGGGCGCTGCCCTCGCGGGCGCTGCGTGGTGGCTGGCATCGTTTGGCACGATCTCGACCCTCACCGTTGCTGTCTTGCTCGGCATGGTTCTGGGGAACCTCCCCATCGGTATTGGCCCGCTTCGTCCGGGACTGCAATTCTCGGCGAAACATATTCTCCGAATAGGGGTCGTTCTGCTCGGCATGCGGCTGTCGATCACCCAACTTGGCGAGCTCGGCCTACCGGTCATCGGTGTGATCGCAGCAACGGTCATCGCGACCTTCTTCGGGACCCAGGCGCTCGGCAGACGTCTCGGCGTGTCGGGTCCGCTCTCGCTGCTCATCGCTACCGGATATTCAATCTGTGGCGCATCAGCTATCGCGGCGATGGAGACCACCTCTGACGCCGAAGAGGAAGAGGTAGCCGCGGCGATCGGTCTGGTGACTCTCGCTGGAACGATTGCTATGTTTGCTGTTCCCGCGATCGGCGCCAGCTTGAGCCTGACCGACGAGCAGTTCGCGATCTGGGCTGGGGCGAGCATCCACGATGTGGCCCAAGTCGTTGCCGCAGGAGCAATCCGGGGTCCCGCGGTTCTCGCCGCAGCTGTCGTCGTGAAGCTGACGAGGGTGTTGCTGCTCGCGCCGCTGGTCGCTGGTGTGAGCGTTTCTCGCCAGCGCAAAACCCGTACCGATGCCTCGACAAAGCCCCCACTCATTCCCGGCTTTGTGGTCGGCTTTTTGTTGCTGGTGACGACTCGAAGTACCGGACTTGTGCCGGAACCGGTGGTCGAAGGCATCGCCAGCATCGAACGCATGGTCTTCGCCGTAGCTCTCGTCGGTCTGGGCGCTGGTGTTCGCATCAGCCGACTACGTCGGCTCGGTGGCGCACCCCTGCTGCTCGGCACCATCGCTGCGTTGCTCGTCGGCGGGACCAGCCTCCTCGCCGTGCTCTTTACGAGCTGAACTTTTAGCACTTTTGCTACCCCGTTGGAGCCAGTTTCTCGTGCCGGTTTGGTTTAAAATTCGCCATCCAACGCTGACGAAAGTGTCGTAATGCCGAACACGAGCAAAGGCAAAACTCGGACGCAACACGAGAGCGACATGCGTACAGCTCTTCTCGATGCGACAGAGTCGCTCTTCGCCGAGCACGGATTCGCAGGCTTCAACAACCGAGCGATCGCCAATCGTGCCGGCACCACAACCCAGCCGATCTACACCTTCTTCGGCGATCAAGGCTCCCTCATCCAGGCGATGTTCGACCGCGCCATCGCGGGCTTCACCGAGATCTTGACAATGAGCGCTACCGCGGAGACCACCGCTGGCGGAAGGTCAACGGTATGGATGGCCTCGGCACTCCTGTACCGGTCGTACTGCTTGCAATACCCCGGACGGTTTCGATTGATGCGAGAAGCGGGCGCAGCCGAAGGTCCCGACACGACGGCCCTGCAGAACCAACTACTCGACCGGCTTACCGAGTTGAGCCAGCCTGCATCGTTGGGGCCCACCCCCTTTTTGCGAGATCGGCTAAGCCTCGCGATCAGCGCACTCAACGGCGCCATCGTCGCTGAGCAGGAAGGGCTGATCGCCCCTGATCGAGCCGAGCAACTCTTCCGCGAACTCGTCGAGCGACTGAGCGTCCCCTACGACGACGTACGTCGGAGTCTGAGTTCTGGCGCCGCGGATTAGCGGCGCGGTTGGGCCAGGGTTCTAGCTGCCTCGACGACAACCTTTACCGCCGTGCTTTCGCTCCGGCGAACGGTTTCCATATCGGGAATCTCTTCGACATCGCGGGCCACGATTACCCCAGCGACGCAGCCCGCTCGAAGCCCTGAACTCGCGCACATGGTGAGCAAGGTCGCCGACTCCATCTCGTAGTTGAGGACTCCCATCGACTGCCACTCTTCGAGCGATCCCCGGAAGTGCTCGACGACCCGGCCGGAGAAGGTGTCGTATCGCTCCTGGCCTGGATAGAAGGTGTCGGTCGATGCGGACACCCCAACGTGCACGTTCGCGCCGCTCGCTTCCGCAGCTTCGACGAGCGCTTTCGTGCACCCGAAGTCGGCGACGGCGGGGAACTCCATCGGCGCAAAGTGGCTGCTCGCACCGTCGAGACGGACCGAACCGGTGGTCACGATCACATCGCCGGCCTTCACCTCTGGCTGGATACCTCCGGTCGTACCGACCCGCAAGAAGGTGCGCACGCCAAGTTGCGCCAGCTCTTCGATTGCAATCGAGGTAGACGGTCCGCCGATCCCCGTCGACGTGACCACGATCGGGACGCCGTCGATCTTGCCCAGCCATGACGTGAACTCGCGGTGCTCAGCAAGAAACGTTGGCTCGTCGAGCAGCTGCGCAATCTTCTCTACCCGCTGCGGGTCACCGGGCACGATCGCGAGCGTCGCCCCGTCGAGCATCGATGTATCAAGTCCTAGGTGAAAGGTCTCGGCCATCGGCAGAGAGTACTTCGGGCAGAACCGCCTAGGTGTTTGTGGATGGTTCGCAGTCGGGGAAGGTGAAGCTGCCGGTGGCTTCGGCTTGTTCAAAAGCGGGACCAAAGCACTCTTGCAGTGCTTCGAACTGCTCACTCAGCTCACCGAAGTCGAGACCACCCTCGCCGAAGGCTTCGAAATCGAACGGCAGAGCACCGTCGTTGAAAAACTGCTGTGGGTCGAAGTCCTCACCAAAGAATTGGTCGAGGTCGAGGTCGGCGTCCGGGCCGAAGAACTGCTCCGGGTCTACGGGTAGGTCACCATCTTCGAAGAATTGCTGCGGATCAAAGTCTTCGCCGAAGAACTGCTCGATATCGAAGTCCGGGCCGAGGAATGATTCAGGGTCGAAGTCGTCGCCGAGCAGCCCCTCAAGATTCGAATCGCCATCGAAGAACGACGACGCGGCGTCGGCCAAATCGCCAAGCTCATCGAGTGCGTCGATCACCTCGTCACTCGGGCCGGTCGCGGCAGCAAAGACGCCGTCGTCCACGAGTGCAGATGCTTCGGTTTGGCCGTCTACGCCACGCAACCAAACGGTGGTGTCGCCGACTACCCGAGTGTCTTCGGCAGCGGCTTCGGCTTCGGATGCGCGATCAGCGGCTTCATCATCGACGATGACCTCGAGGCTGTAGCTCCGGTCACCGATCTGGATTTGTATGTCGACGTTCTCGTCGAGGTCTGCGCCGAAGTCGAAGTCTTGGGCAACCGGCGTGTCGAGTTCGGCGGTCACTGGCGCAGCAGCGGCCTCCGTCGTCGTGGTCGATTCAGGCGTGGTCGCGTCGGCGATTGCCTCGCTCTCAGATGCTGCCGTAACAACCCCGGGGTCGTCGTTGCCGGTGAAGAAGATGGCGGCGAGCGGCACGATGGCCACCAGCGCGAGCGCTGCAACAACGCCGGTCAGTGTGCGATGGCTTCGCTGGCGACGAGCGACCTCGACACGGATCGAGTCGAGTGGCGGAGGCGTTGCGCCAGGGCGCCCGGCAGCTGCGCGTTGGCCAGCTTGGGTGAGGCGTTCGGGTAGGTGGTTATTGGAAGGCATGGAGGATCGTTCCTTCGTCTAGTCGGCCGGGGCCGAGTTCGGTGGCGAGTTTTTGATGAGCGCGACGCAGCATCGTGGCGACGGTTCCGCGCCGAACACCGAGCGCATCGGCGATGGCCGGCTCGGTGAGGTCGGCGACGTAGCGCAGCACGACGGCTTCTCGGGTGCGATGGGGAAGACGAGCTACCGCGGCCCACAGTTCGTGGTCTGGTTCGATCGGCGATGTTGCCGCCGGCGCCCAAGGCACCTCAGCTGCGGTGGCGCTATCTCGACGCGCCCTACGCAGTCGTTTGCGCGCGTCGTTGAGGGCCACTTTGTAGAGCCAGCCCCCGGGTCGTTCCATCACCGAAACGCGGTCCCACTTTGCGAGGGCACGCACGAACGCCTCCGACGCTGCGTCGACGGCGACCTGTTGGTCGCCCGTCGTCAGCGTCAGGGTGTTGACGATGCGGGGGTACTCACGCTGGTACCACGTTTCGAAATGGATCATCGCTTCTACAAGCCTCCTCATCGGTGAAACGTAGACACGGTCCAGATATTTCTTCGGAGGGTCAAAATCAGAAAAGAAGCCCTTCGTCGTAGCTACGACCGCCGTGCACAGCGTCAGACTCCTCCGATAGCGTCTGGCCCGTGGAACACGTCATCGAAACCAATGAGCTGACCCGAAGCTTCGGCGAGGTTCACGCCGTACGAGGCGTCGACCTCCAGGTGCAACAGGGCGAAATTTACGGCTTCCTCGGCCCGAACGGTGCGGGCAAGTCGACGGTGGTCAAGATGCTCACCACCTTGCTCGAACCAACCACCGGTTCGGCGACCGTGCTGGGCCACGACGTCGTCACTGGAGCGAACGACATTCGCCTCCGCATCGGTGCCGCGTTGCAGGATGCGTCGCTCGACGACAAACAATCAGGCCGCGAAATCCTCCAGCTCCAGGGCGCGCTGTATGGGTTGACCAAGAAGGAGGTGGCCCAGCGCATCGACGAGCTGTCAACGCTCATCGAGTTCGACGCCATCGACCGATGGATTCGCGAGTACTCGGGCGGCATGAAGCGCCGTCTCGATCTGGCGGCATCGCTGATGCACAACCCCGACCTGCTGTTCCTCGACGAGCCCACCACCGGCCTCGACCCGACCAGCCGGGCTCGAGTGTGGGAAGAGGTGCGTTCGCTCAACAGCCAATTCGGCACCACCATCTTTCTCACCACCCAGTACCTGGAAGAAGCCGACGAGCTCGCCGACCGAGTCGGCATCATCAACGACGGCAAGATCGTTGGCGAAGGCACCCCCGATGCGCTGAAGCGCTCGGTCGGGTCCGACGTGGTCCAGGTTCGACTCACCTCCGACGATGACGCTGCGGTCGAAGCGCTCGAAGCACTGGCCGAGGTCGACAAGGTCGAGCGAGGTCCACGCTCGTTGCTCGTCTCGGTCTCGAACGGGGCAGCGGCGGTATCGCCAGTGGCGGTCGCTTTAGACAACGTAGGCGCGGAAGTCGCCGAGCTCACCCTGCGCACACCAACTCTCGACGATGTGTTCCTCGAACTCACCGGCGACCGAATCGAGGTATCGGCATGACAACTACTTCCACCGCTATTCGTTCCGACGTCCGGGCACGGCCCTCAGGGTTCTTCGGTGACCTCTTCACGATCGCTGGCCGCGCGCTGCGGAGCATCCCCCGGGAGCCGGAGTCATTCATACCTGCGCTGTTCATTCCAGCGTTCTTCTACATCGTGAATATCGGCGCGCTCGAAGACCTCACCGAAGCCTTCCCTATCACAGAAGACTTCAACTACCGAAGCTTCCAGCTGCCGACCGGCATCATCTTCGCGGTCACTGGCATTAGCCGAGCCCCCGGGCTCGTCACCGATATCCAGCAGGGGTACTTCGACCGACTGCTGCTTAGCCCGGCGAGACGGCTGCCCCTGTTGCTCGGACTCATGGTGGCTGACTTCGCGCTCGTGATCTTTCTTTGCATCCCCGTGGTGATCCTCGGCTTCATCGTCGGGGTCAACTTCGGTACCGGGATACTCGGTGTAATTGCCTTCATCCTGATCGGCGCGCTGTGGGGTTTGGCCTTCACCGGGTTCCCATACGCCATCGCGCTCAAGACAGCGAACCCCGGCGCGGTGGCGTCAAGCTTCATCTTGTTCTTCCCATTCGCCTTTCTCACATCGTCGACCGTTCCGCTCGAGAACCTGACCCCATGGATGCGCTGGATCGCCCGATTCAATCCGATCACCTACGTGCTCGAAGGCATGCGGTCGCTGCTCACCGACGACTGGGACTTCGCCGCAATCGGCCAGGCGCTGCTCGCCATCTTCATTCTCGGCGCCATCAGCCAGACCATGGCGCTCAAAGCGCTACAAGGCCGCGTCTCCCGAGGTTAGTACCCCGAGAATCTGAATGTCCGAAAACCGCTAGTCAGGTTCGTTGCCAGCGGCCATGATGTCGGTATGCACTCGATGCCCCTGCGACTCGATGAGGACCGTTGCTACGACGCTCTCGTGTCTCGCGATCGTCGATTCGACGGGCAGTTCATCGCGGGCATCACCTCCACCGGCATCTATTGCCGCCCGAGTTGTCCGGCACCAGTACGACCGAAGCGCGCGAACGTGCGCGTCTTTGCCACGGCAGCCGCCGCCCAACAAGCTGGCTTCCGGTCGTGTAAACGCTGTAGGCCAGACGCGGCCCCGGGATCGGCCGAATGGGATCACCGCGGCGATCTCATTGGGCGGGCGATGCGATTGATCGAGCGCGGCGAGATCGATCGCATCGGCGTCGCCGGTCTAGCCGCCCAGCTCCACGTCAGCGAACGACATCTACACCGAGTGCTCAACGAAGAGCTCGGCGCTGGGCCCAATGCGCTGGCGCGAGCCCATCGTGCGAACCTGGCCCGCATCTTGCTCGAGACCACATCGATGCCAATCACCGAGGCCGCCTTCGCCGCAGGGTTCTCCAGCGTCCGCCAATTCAACGACACGATCCGTGCCGTCTATGACCGCACGCCAACCGAGCTCCGCCGTCAGCGGGGAGCGGACAGCAGCGAGGCCCCGAAGGGCGTCGAGCTGCGATTGTGGTTGCCCGCACGAGAGCCGATCGACCACGAGTGGATGTTCGGCTTTCTCTCGGGCCATGGCATCCCAGGCGTCGCCGAAGGAGACGAATCCAACTATGGACGAACGCTTCGAATCGATGGCGGTCTAGCAACCCTCACCGCTGCTCCCGCAAAAGAAACCTCGGGTATCTGGGCGGACTTCGAGTTAAGCGAACTGTCGATGCTCGCCCCCGCAATCGCCATGACCCGGCGTCTGTTTGACCTCGACGCAGACCCCGTCCATATCCACGAAGCCCTGGATCGACATCGCGCCCTTGGTCGACTGCGGCGGCTCCGGCCAGGGGTGCGCGTGCCCGGTGCGGTCGACGGCTTTGAAGCGGCCATCGGCGCGATTGTTGGACAACAGATTTCAGTCGCAGGTGCTCGCACGCTGCTCGGCCGCATCGTGGCTGCCGTCGGCGCAAACGCTCACTCCAATGCGAGCGCCGATGGATCGGCAACGGTGTTTCCGGATGCTGATGAATTGCTCGCGACGGATCTAGACAACCTGGGTCTAACCACCCGACGGGTGAGGACGATTCGGGCCTTAGCCGAAGCGGTGGCCGATGGTCGCCTGCATCTTGATTTGGGCGCGGGCCACCAAGACACACGACAACAACTGCTTTCGCTACCCGGCATCGGGCCGTGGACGGCAGATGTGATTGCGATGCGAGCCCTCGGCGACCCAGACATCATGCTCGAAACAGATCTTGTGATCCGCCGACGCCTCGACGCGCTCGATATTTCAGACACCACCGCACTCGCACCGTGGCGTTCCTACGCGGCCTGCACATTGTGGGCGACCCGAGACATGATGGAGACCGATTGATATGACCTCGACACTGACCTCTACGACCATGTCTTCGCCAGTGGGCGAGCTCACGCTGATCGCGTCTGACGCTGGCCTCCGGGCGGTGTTGTGGCCCGTTGAACGAGACGGTCGAGTCACCTTCGCCGAAGACATCGAGAATGGCGACCACCCGGTGCTAGCTGCGGCGAAGACGCAGATCGCTGAATACCTGGCTGGTGAGCGGTCGTCGTTCGACCTACCGCTCGATCTCGTGGGTACCGACTTCCAGATCGACGTTTGGCATGCGCTCGACGCCATCCCCTTTGGCGAGACCCAGTCCTATGGCGAGCTAGCCGACGGGTTGGGCAAGCCTGGGGCCGCTCGTGCCGTGGGTGCAGCTACCGGACGCAACCCCGTCTCGATCATCATCCCGTGCCACCGACTGGTCGGTAGCTCGGGCAAGCTCACCGGCTTCGCCGGTGGCATCGACGCCAAACGTTGGCTGCTCCAACACGAACAACCAACCGAGCAACTGTCACTCACCTAAACACTTAGGGACTAAGTGTTGCAGCGAGGTCGGTGGTGGTGGCTACGACGGTGGCGGCACCGGCATCGAGGAGACGTTGACCGAGCGCTGGGGTCGCGTGGCCGCCCGCGGTCAAGCCGATGACGGGCATGCCTGCGGCCACTCCGGCGGCAACCCCATGCGGGCTGTCTTCGATGACGACGCACTTGGCGGGATCGGCGCCCATTTGGTTGGCGGCGAGGAGGAAGAGGTCTGGGGCGGGCTTACCGTTCTCGACCATTTGGGCGGAGAAGACCAGGTCGTCTTCAAACAGCGGTGCGAGGTTGGTGAGCTGTAGCGACAACCGAATCCGGTCGAGGTTGCTGCTCGATGCCACGCATCGAGGGAGCGAACTTCCTGCCAGGACCTTGCCGATTCCTGGGACCTCTTCGAGCTCACTCGGGAACCGCTCCATGGTTTCGCTTTGCACCGCAGCCAGGAGGCCGTCCGGTAGGGGCTGGCCGAATTGCGCTTCTAGCTCCGCGGCCATTGAGGCGTAGCTCAGACCAACGAAGCGTTCTGCGATCTCGGCTGCCGTGACCGCAAATCCTGCCTCAGCCAAACGAGCCTCTTCGACTCGGATGGCGATCGCCTCACTGTCGACGAGCACCCCGTCGCAATCGAAGATCAGGTGCGTCGATGAACCGATTGCGGGAAGACTCGTCGTCATGGGGCCACGCTAACCCTTCACTAGTCGCGCCATTCGCGTTCGAAGGGGAGGCGCCAGGCGTGGGGGGCGATGAGTTGGTGGATCTGGTTGGGGCCCCACGAACCAATTGGGTAGGGACGCACAGGTGGTGGGTTCTCCAACAGGGGTGACGACACTTCCCACAGGCGTTCAACGCCTCGTGCGGTGGTGAATAGTGTGCGGTCGCCGTTGGTGGCGTCGAGGATCAACCGCTCGTACGCCTCGAGCACTTCGCCGGCCGAATCGACCTCATCGACACTGAACTGCATCGACAGCTTGTCGAGGCGAAAGCCGGGCCCCGGACGCTTGCCGTAGAACGACAGCGACATCTTTGATTCGTCGGCCAGGTCGAAGGTGAGGTGATCGGGACCTAACTGGCCGACACCGGAGTCGTCGGGAAACATCGACTTCGGCGGTTCCTTGAACGCGATCGAGATGATGCGTTTGCCCTCCGCCAAGTTCTTTCCCGTTCGCAGATAGAACGGCACGCCAGCCCAGCGCCAGTTGTCGATGTAGCAACGCAAGGCAATGAAGGTCTCGGTGTCGGACTCGGAATCGACGCCTTCTTCGTCGGTGTAGCCCGTGTACTGGCCGCGCACCACATCCTCGGGTTCGATCGGCAGCAGGGAGCGGAAGACCTTGACCTTCTCCTCCGTGATGGCGGTCGGGTCGATCGATGTCGGTGCTTCCATAGCGGTGAAGGCCAGGACCTGGAAGAGGTGGCTCACGACCATGTCGCGGTACGCACCGGTCGCTTCGTAGAAGGAGGCTCGCTGTGCGAGGCCGAGCGCTTCGGGCACGTCGATCTGGACGTGGTCGATCATGTTGCGATGCCAGATGGGCTCGAACAGACCGTTGGCGAAGCGGAACGCCAAGATGTTGAGGGCCGCTTCTTTCCCGAGGAAGTGATCGATCCGGAAGACCTGCTCTTCGGCGAACACTTCGTGGACCGTGGCGTTCAGTTCGAGCGCGCTTGCCAGGTCGGTGCCGAATGGCTTCTCCATCACGATTCGGCTGCCCTCGACGAGGTCCGCTTCTTGGAGGGTCTTGATCACCGACAGGGCTGCCTGCGGCGGAACCGACAGGTAGTGCAGGAGTCGTTGTGGTTCGTCGAGATCGGCTTGAGCGTCGATAATCGCCGAGCGCAAGGCCTCGGGGGTACCGCCCGGCGCCCAATGCAACCGTCCAGCGAAGCGTCCCCACTCCCCTTCATCGAAGTCGTCCTCGAACTCGTCGAGCGCGGCTCGTGCGAAGTCGATGAACGATTCGCGTGTGTGCTCGTCGAGCGATGTCCCGACGAGGCGCATGTGCGGCATCAGGCCAACCGTCAGCAGATGGAAAAGACCAGGGATGAGTTTGCGACGCGAGAGGTCGCCGGTCGCCCCGAAGAGTACGACGGTTGTTGGTGGAGCAGGGTCGAGAGATGAATGGCGGCGCGACGAAGAGACCATTGCTAGAGGGTGGCACGGCACTCGACGCACGCCGCGCATCCCCACCCTCTGTTCATTGAGCGTTTCGTCCCAAGGTGCCAAACGAGACGTCGTGGCCCCCTCGTCGTCAGGACCTTCTTTACAATCGTTCCTATGGTCGAAGTTGAAGCTGAACCCAACCACGAGCGCGGGGTCGCCCTTGAAGACCGACCCGACGCAACAGCCATGGTGGATACAACGCTGGCTAAGCCACGGTTCCGGGGCCTCTCACACCTGCTTGCGTTCTCGAGTGCCTTAACACTGGCCCCGCTGCTGATCGTGTTCACCCCGGGGATCGCCGATCGATTCATCATGGCCATCTACGCCGTTTCGATAGTCGGGTTGTTCGGAATCAGTGCGCTCTACCATCGCAACCATTGGTCCGAGCGCGGAACACTGATCATGCGACGACTGGATCACTCGATGATCTTTGTGGCCATCGCCGCTACCCATACTCCCATTGCGCTCATCGCTTTGCCGAGTGTTCAGGGTTGGACGCTGTTCGGCATCGTGTGGGGTGGCGCGGTCGTGGGAATCGCTGGTCGACTGTTCGCCACCGACGCCCCGTTCTGGATGGTCGCGCTCCCCTATGTGGTGGTCGGTTGGTCATCGCTCACGGTCGTAACCACCGTCTGGGATTCGCTTGGAATCGCGGCGTCGATACTGCTATTCGTGGGCGGCGGCCTCTACACATTCGGCGCGGTAATCTACGCGCTGCGGCGTCCAAACCCTTGGCCCAAGTATTTCGGCTACCACGAGATTTTCCACGTGCTCACCATCGCTGGAGCGTCTTGTCACTACGTGGTGATCGCTATTTTCGTCCGGTCGTTGGCGGGGTAGGTTCCCGCAAGCCCAAAGTTTCTGGCGGACTCCCACCCTCACGCTGTGCGGTCACGTATCGTCAGCTCATGCGACGTCGATATGTGGGAATTTTCGTGCTGGCCCTCCTCACAGCGGGGATCGCGACGATCGCGATAACCAACCCTGCGGCGGCCAGGGTGGAACCGACCCTCGATGTCCGAGCGGAGAAGGAAGCCGCGATCGATGGCATCTATCGAGACTTTCTCGGTAGGCCTGCGACACGAGATGAAGTCGACCGGTTCATGGAGAAGCTCGGCATCCAGCAGTCGATGCATGACGTGCGTTTCCGAGTGCTCGCAAGCCGAGCGTTTCTAGAAGAAGTAACCGACGGAACTCGTGGAGGGTTCGTTCGAGCGGCCTACGAACAGGCCCTGGGGCGGCCTCCTACCCCCGAGGAACTCTCACGCGATACTCAGTCGATCGCTCGCAGCGAGACGCAGACCTTTCTTCAACGTCGCCAACGCCTGACGAATCGTCTTTTGGAGCAAGCCGACTACGACCCCGATGGTCTTGGCGTACGCGAGGTCGTTCTGCACTTCGACGATGACGGTCTCATCGAACGGTTCGCCTTTGAGATCGACGATGAGTTCGAACGTGCGGACGACTTTGCGGTCGCGGTGGGCTATCGCAAAGAAGAGGCCAGTGGCGGGCTGGGATTGCGGCCGGGCATTTCGACGGTGTCGTTCATTCCCGACGAACCGCTTCCCCTCGGTGGCCGCCTGGTGGGCATGGTCTTCGTCGACACTGGCGACGGGGTACGGATTGCCGATCTTCGAACACCGTCGCGGCGCTTGCCTCCACGCGCGAGCGACTTCAGTGCCTGGCCAGACCGTGTCTTCGAGGACCAACGGGTCATTGCCTATTACGGCAACCATCTGACGCCGCGGCTTGGTGTGCTCGGTGAGACCGGGCCAGAAGCAGCGGTCGACCGGGTCAACGCAGCCGCAGCTCCCTTCGACGCGCCGGACAAGCGGGCGGTCGGTGCGTTCGAGATGATCGTCACGGTCGCCCAACGATCCGCTGGATTCGATGGGAACTTCAGCCATCCCTCCAACCTCGACGACGTCGCCCACTGGATCGACATTGCCGAAGCGAACGGTCTGTATGTGATCCTCGACATTCAACCTGGCACGAGCGACTTCCTGACCGAGTCGGTGCGCTACGAGTCGCTACTGATGCGACCCAATGTCGGTCTGGCTCTCGACCCCGAGTGGAGGATGCGACCGGGGCAAGTTCCTGGAACGGTCGTAGGTCAGGTGAGCGCAGCCGAGGTCAATCAGGTGTCGGCTTGGCTGTCGGATCTTGTTGTTGAAAACAACTTGCCCGAGAAGATCTTCATGATTCACCAGTTCCAAGAGCGGATGATCACTAGCCGCGACGACCTGATCGACCGACCTGGCCTAGCCACTGTCATCCACGCCGACGGTTTCGGTGGCCGAGAGATCAAGCTGGCTACCTACGATCGGATTCAGGTGCAATCGCCCCTCTACAACGGGTTCAAGCTGTTCATTGATGAGGACACCCGAATCTTCCAGCCCGCCGACGTTTTGAACTTCACCGATCACCCGGTGCCGGACTTTGTGAGTTACCAGTAAGCAATGTTGGCCAATCGGCCGACAAACGACATCCAGACCAACGCGTCTGCTAAGAACAAGACCGGTGGGGTACTAACAAATGCGGCCAATCCTCGGGTTGGCCTGCTCATGGAGGAGCAAATACATGGGAATCTTCGACTTCGTACGCAATGCCGGAGCCAAGGTCGGCATCGGCAAGAGCACCGACGAGATCGCCGCAGAAGAAGCTAAGGCTGAAGCCGCTGCTCAGGCAAAGAAAATGGCAGCGAAGCGCAACAAGACTCGCCAGCGCATGCGCGCACAGGCCGCCGAGCGTCGTTCCGCAGCTGCCGCTGAGAAGCGTTCTGAACTCAAGAAGTCGGTCGAGCTCGAGCAGTACGTGCGCAAGATGGGTCTCGATGTACAAATGCTCGACATCCGCTTCGACAACGGCACCGCCTACATCGACGGCGAAGCCGCTGACGCTGCCACCAAGGACCGCGTGATTCTTGCGGTCGGTAACACCGACGGTGTCGAGAAGGTCGACGAGCAGATCACGATCGCCAAGGACGACGGCAGCGAGTCTGAAATGTATGTCGTCGAAGAGGGCGACACCCTGTGGGCGATCGCTACCGCGACCTTGGGTGACGGAAACAAGTACCCGGAAATCTTCGAGGCGAACAAGCCAATGCTTGATGACCCCGACAAGATCTACCCAGGCCAAGTCCTCCGTATCCCGCAGTAATCCGCTTTACGTAGCGTCATAACGCACCGATGGAGGACCCTGCGAACGCGGGGTCCTCCATCGCGTTTTGCGGCAGTTACACGAAAGTCTCGACATGAGGGCAATCGACCGAGTAGTCCAAGACACCATCCGTGCACTGCTACTCATGCGCGGCGAAACCGCTGCCCAAGCGCTCGCTACCCAGCTGGTCCGCCGTATCGATGAACTCGACGACGAGGGCTTCGACCACTTGTTCCGCTACCTCCTCGATGTGCATGGCGCCGATAAAGCTGCGGTGGATGCCGCGATCAAGGCGTACTCCGAAGATCCGAGCCCGGACACCATCGCGGATCTCGCAGACGCCACCGAAACCGGGCGCCTCGAGCTGTTCCGCTCCATCAATACCGCGCCGGGCGGAATCGCTTGTCTCTTGCGCATGCGCAAGAGGTTGCGCCAAGTCGTCCGCACGACTCCAGAATTCTCCCCGATCGAACGGGACCTTCGGCATCTTCTCGAGTCGTGGTTCAACCGCGGGTTCTTGTCGCTACGTCAACTCGATTGGCAAACCCCCGCACACATCCTCGAGAAGCTCATCGAGTACGAAGCCGTCCACGAGATCCGCGGCTGGGATGACCTCCGACGACGCCTGGCGCCAGACCGTAGATCCTTTGGGTTCTTCCATCCGTCCCTGCCCGACGAACCGATCATCTTCGTGGAAGTCGCCCTTACCGACGGCATGGCGAGCAGTATCAGCGACATCATTGATCAGCCGAGGATCGATTCGGAGCAAGCCCTTGAGTTCGACACCGCGATCTTCTATTCGATCACCAACTGCCAGCAAGGTTTGAGCGGAATCTCGTTCGGCAACTTCCTCATCAAACACGTGGCGAAGTGTTTGGGCGAGGAACTACCGCAGCTCACGAACTTTGCGACCTTGTCCCCAATCCCCGGGTTTCGACGATGGCTCGACACTAACGAGATCGACGTTGATCCGGAGAACGAGGATGAGCTTGTGGCGACGTGCGCTCGGTTTCTGCTTAACGCGCGTCGCCGCGGCCTACCCGAAGATCCGGTGGCACGGTTCCACCTACGAAATGGTGCCAGGCTCGAGCGAATCAACCCCCGAGGTGATCTCTCCGAGAAGGGCCTACGAGAATCCCATGGTCTGTTGGTCAACTACCGGTACTCCGGGCAGGACTTCGACGCCAACCGCGATGCGCTAGAGATCGACGGCATTGTCATGGCCAGTGAGGCGGTTATCGCCAGTGCTGGCGAGTCGCTAGACCGCTCGATTGTGGACACTTCACCCACCGAAGTTGCCCTGCCTCCAAACGTGGGGCACCCTAGAACCACAACTGAATAGTCCTCGGGATGTTGGGTGCAAGTCCCGACCGGTGGTGATGCGTAACGACGTGGCCTAGCCATGACGGATGCGATGAGCCCACGAGCGGCCACATTTATGGTGCAGCTGAGCAGGTGTGATTCCTGGGCCGACGGTAATAGTCCGGATGGGAGAGGAAGGAACATGTTCACCGGATTGGTGGAAGAGTGTGGTCGCGTGACCGCGCTCGACCCTATTGGTGACGGCATTCGCCTGCGCATCGACGCAGCTGCCGTCATAGACGACATAGAAATGGGCGCTTCGATCGCCGTGAATGGCGTATGCCTGACCGTGGTCGAATTCGACGGCGACGGCTTTGCTGTTGACGCCGTTCCCGAAACGATGGACCGCACCAGTCTTGGCGCGCTCAGCCTTGGTTCGCCGGTAAACCTGGAGCGATCGGTTCGAGCATCGGATCGCCTGGGCGGGCACATCGTGCAAGGTCATGTCGACGCCACGACGACCATTCTCAAAATCGAGTCATACGACGACGGCTCCTGGCGATACCACTTCGTCCTCGATGAGGACCTTGCTCGCTATGTCGTAGAGAAGGGCTCGATCACGATCGACGGGATCAGCCTGACCGTCGCCTCGCTCGAAGCGGGTTCGTTCTCGATTGCGGTGATACCTCACACCGCCGAGGTAACGACCCTGGGCTCTAAAGAAGTTGGCGCAATCGTCAACGTTGAAGTGGACGTGCTGGCCAAGTACGTCGAACGCCAACTCGCATTACGGGAGAACAACCAATGACCGCTACCACCCCCGACCAGGTCACACTCGACTCGATCGAGGACGCTTTGGATGCATTCGGCAAGGGCGAGTTCCTCGTGGTCGTCGACGACGAGGACCGCGAGAACGAAGGCGATCTCATCATCGCGGCAGATGCGATGACCGAAGAGAAGATGGCGTTCATGATCCGCCACACGAGCGGCGTGATTTGTGCGCCGCTGCTCGACGAGCGAGCCGAGGAGTTACGGCTCCCCCTGATGGTGGCCGAGAACACCGAGTCGCATCGAACCGCCTTCACGGTGACGGTCGATTTAATCGAGGGATGTTCCACCGGCATCTCCGCAGCCGACCGTACCCGCACGGTACTTGCCATGGCTGACCCCGAACGTGCTGCTGGCGAGTTCGCTCGACCCGGCCACATCTTTCCGCTTCGTGCACGGCCAGGCGGCGTTCTCAAGCGAGCAGGCCACACCGAGGCTGGTGTCGATCTGTGCAAAATGACGGGGCGGGCACCGGTCGGCGTACTGTGTGAGATCGTCAACGACGACGGCACCATGAAGCGCTTGGGGGATTGCCGAGCCTTTGCCGACGAGCATGGCCTCAAGCTCATTTCGATCGCCGACCTGATTCGATACCGTCGACGCAGCGAGAAGCTCGTCGAGCACTTCGCCGAAGCGGTCATCCCGACCGCTCATGGCGACTTCACCGCGCATGCCTATCGCTCATTGCTCGATGGCGAGGAGCATCTGGTCTACACGATGGGCGACATCCCCGCGGCCGAGGCACCCCTCGTGCGAGTCCACTCCGAGTGCCTCACCGGCGACATCTTGGCGTCGGAACGTTGCGACTGTGGCCACCAGCTACAAGCCGCCCTGGCGATGATCGCCGAGGAAGGCTGCGGCGTGCTCGTCTACCTACGCGGCCACGAGGGCCGCGGCATTGGGATCGGGCACAAGATTCGTGCCTATTCGCTACAAGACGGCGAGGGGCTCGACACCGTCGACGCCAACACCGCACAAGGGCTACCGGTCGACTCACGTGAGTACGGGGTCGGCGCAAATATGCTCGCGGACCTCGGGGTCTCGACGATGCGTCTGATGACGAACAATCCGTCGAAGTTTGGTGGCCTGGCCGGTTACGGCTTGGAGATTAGTGAGCGGGTCCCTATTCAGATTGCGTCGACGCCGAGCAACGCCCGCTATCTCGATACCAAGCGAGACCGCATGGGCCACATCATGACCGACGAAGGCGAGGGGTAATGGCCTCGGGCGACGAGCGCGCTGACACGTTGAACCTCGACGGCTCGGGCCTGCGCATCGGCGTCATCGGCACGCGTTGGAACGCGGAGATCGTCGAACGGCTTCGGGAGGGAACCCATCGCGGCCTCGCTAGCTACGGGGTTACCGACATCACCGATCTTTCAGTGCCCGGTGCCTACGAGCTGCCGTTGGCAGCTCAGCTTCTTGCACGATCGGGGACCGTCGATGGGATCGTGGTCATCGGTGCGGTGATCCGTGGCGAGACGACCCACTACGAGCTCGTCGCGGGCGAATGTGGGCGGGCGATTATGGACGTCCAACTGGCAACCGACACGCCGATCGGGATGGGCGTGCTGACCGTCGAGAATGACGATCAGGCCCTCGCTCGCAGCGAAGAATCGGGCGGCCATAACGTCGGCGAAGAGGCCGCCACAGTGGCTGTTGAGCTTGCGCTTTTGAAGGCTTCGCTCGTTTAGCACTAGTTCCTACTTTGCGTGATCACGCCAACACGTAGTCATTTTTGTATGGACGCTAAATCTAAACCTTTTCGAATGGTGAAAACTTGAAAAGATGGACTTAGAGTGGCCGAGCCTGTTAAGGGAACCGCCGTCCCTTCTCAGGAAGTCCCCGGTCGCGTTCCGCCACGCGACCGGGGGCGATTCTAAAGGCTGTGAGACCTAGCCGGAGAGCAGGCTCACGAGCGCCCAGATCGTCATGACCGCGCCGAGGATCACGAACGTCAGGGTTCGTATCACGGGCGGTCGATCGAGGTCGGTGTCGTTGCGCTTAGTCTCCGGAGGTTTGACCAACGCGAGTAGCGGACCGGCCACTAGTGCACCACCGAAGGCCAGGGCGAGCAATGGCAAGAGGTTCTCGCCGAGAAAAAGGGTCTGCGCAAACACGGAATTCTCTCAAGGTCACGGAGTTCGTTCCCGATGTTACTGGTGTCTGGTGATTCGCCCTCGCCGGACAACTCAGTGGGATATGGGTAGGAGTCACGACTCCCTCCACGCATCACAACCCGGTACTTAGTACCGGTTGACGTGGCTCCTGCCCCCCACGCTGAGCTTCGCTAGCCGGCTTGGTCGAGGTACCACTGGCGCAGGACCGGGTTGTCGAACCCGCCCACTTCTTCGCGTGTGAGCGTTACTTCAGCGTCGGGGATCACGTATCGGGTTCCCGGTTCGTCTTTGACCACATCGAGCAACCACTGTTCGCCAAGAACGATCTGTCCTTCGGTGGCATCGGAGGGAAGGTTATAGAAGATGTCGGGTAGCTCCGAACGCACACCTTCGACTTCAACGAAAGTGCTGGCCGCGTCGGGAAGCTCGCCGGTCTCCAGAGGTCCGACCGCCTCAAAGGCCAATTCGCCGACGAACAACGGGCCGAAGGCTCCTTCGGTTCCGGGGTCCTCGGCGATAAAGACTTCGTTCCCTACCCGAAAGGCTCGAAACACTTGGTCGCCGGTGAACATTGCCAAGATGTCGCCTTCGACAAGGTCTTCCCAGCGAACGGTAAAGCCTTCGCCTGCGGTGAAGCCGCCGGTGACGTTGAGAGGGGGGTCGCCCGCTTCAAACTCGATGGTCCAATCCACCGACACGGACTCGACGTCATCCCAGATCTGATTCTCTGTCGACGCTTCCTCCTCTTGGAAGGCCAATGCTTCAACGAGTGAGGTGGTTGTAGTTGGATCAGATGCGATTGTCGTGTCCGTTTGGGTACCGACCGGCACCTCAGCTTCGCCGCTCGAGCTAGGAGAAGCAGACGCCGCCTGCGAGCTCGCGGGCGCATCGCTTCCACATGCGGACGCAATAGCTGCAAACCCAAACAAGATCGCCACAAGGCGCGCCGTAATTTTCGACATGTAGGCCATTCGGCCTACACCCCAAGAAGTTGATGACTTCGCAAAAAATCTTCGCT
>CAZTDG010000001.1:29436-66008 GCA_964612655.1 uncultured Acidimicrobiales bacterium
TAGGCCATTCGGCCTACACCCCAAGAAGTTGATGACTTCGCAAAAAATCTTCGCTGCATCGGCACACGCTCATCGCGAACGGATCCTGGAACAAGGTCTTCGATGTCAGCCTGCAAAACCAAGCCAACGCGAACAGCTAAACGAGAACCCGAACGCGCCCGTCACCTCACACGTCCAGAAAAACTTGGACGCGTTGTTGCGGTTAATGGTGCGGGGCTGGCGCCGCGAAGACGGCACCTACCCCGACTTCTTGGTCAACATCACCATGAGCGAGAAAGTCGCCGAAGACCTACTCGCCCGAACATATGGACACATCGACCCCAACGGCGACAACCCGCTCGACATCGACCCCTACGAACTACCAATCGCCTGGGACGACATCGACCGCCGATGCGAAACCATCCGAGGAACACCCATACACCCCAAACACGCCCTCGGTGTCCTGCTCGCAGGCAAACTCCGCCGCCAAGTAATGACCGCCGAATCAGAAACAACAGACCTCGGAACCGACGTCCGAGCATTCACCAAGAAACAACGCAACGCACTCCTCGTACAACAACGAGGCCAATGCAACCTGGGCACCCAAACCCCATTCCGCTGGCTCGAAGGCCGACGCCGTTCGCTCCGCTCACTAACCGAGTTTCTCGCCTAGGGGCTCGAAACATCGCACATTCGCCCCTACTCCAAAGGCGGACCAACCAACCTCGACAACGGCCAAATGATCAACAGCGCCGAAAACAAAGCCAAACGAGACAACTGGAACGACGACGGCTAAGCCAGACAGCTACCACCCCGAACGGCACGACGCCATGTCAATCAACCAACAAGACCTCGACCTCATCCGCAATTTGAAAAAGTGGACCGGCGCTTCGATACAACCGACGCTGCCATCAAAGAGCTGCGAGACAAACTCGACTCACGCTTTGGATGGCAAACATTCATGACCGTTGCCCTCGGAGCACTCATGCTCTTCGGCGACGCCGTCCGCACCGTCGCCGGCCTGTAACCACAACGGCCCCCACCACCACGAACACAGCTACATCGCTTGGGCGGCGGGGCCTCGGGCCATGTTGGCGAAGCGGGTGTATTGCGGGAGGAAGGCCAAACGGATGGTGTCGGTTGGGCCGTTTCGGTGCTTGGCGATGATGATCTCGGCGATGCCTTGGTCTTGGCTGTCGGGGTTGTAGACCTCGTCGCGGTACAAGAACATGACGACGTCGGCGTCCTGCTCGATCGCGCCCGACTCACGAAGATCGGCGAGCATCGGGCGCTTGTCCTGGCGTGACTCGAGGGTTCTCGATAGCTGCGACAAACCAACGACCGGCACCTCGAGCTCACGAGCGAGGACCTTGAGGTTACGAGAGATCTCCGAGATCTCGACCTGGCGACTTTCGGCGCCGGAGCGGCCGGTCATCAGCTGGATGTAGTCGACCACGATCAAGCCGAGGTCGCCGACCTGGGACTTGAGTCGTCGAGCACGACCACGGATGTCCATCACGGTGAGGGCCGGATTGTCGTCGATCCAGATCGGTGCCTCTGAAAGGCGTGCCACGCCGTGGCTGATCTTGGTCCAGTCGGTCTCGTCGAGTCGACCATCACGCATGTTCTTGGAATCGACCCGAGACTCCGAACACAACATGCGCTGCGACAGTTCGAGCTGTCCCATCTCCAAGGAGAAGATGAGAACCGGGCGGTTGCCCTCGACCGCTGCGTGAGAGGCGATGTTGAGCGCGAAACTGGTCTTGCCCATCGCCGGGCGAGCACCGATTACATACAACGCGTTGGGTTGCATGCCAGAGAGCAGATCGTCGAGGTCGACAAAGCCCGTTGGCGTGCCGGTGATGCCCTCGCCCCGCTCGTAGAGCATCTCCAGTCGGTCGAGGCTCTGTTCGATCATGGAGCGCATATCAGCCATCGAATCGCTGGCACGACCCTGCGCGACTTCGAACATCATGTGCTCGGCTTGGTCGACGGCCTTGACGACGTCTTCGGGTCGGTCATAGGCGATTTCGGCGATCTCGTTACCAACGCTGATGAGCCGGCGCAGCGTGGCGTTCTCGCGAACGATCTCCGCGTACTTCTTTGCGCCGGTCACCGCAGGAGCCTGCGATTGCAGGTCGAGCAACATCGACGAGCCACCCATGCCTTGGAGAAGGTCGTTGCGATCTAACAGGTCGCCGACCGTCACGACATCGGCTTCGTCGCCAGCGCCATAGAGGGTGGTAATGGCATCGAAGATGTGTTGATGCGCGGGCCGGTAGAAGTGGCCAGCCTCGACGACCTCAAGCGCGCTGGCGATCGCATCTCGGGACAACAACATGACACCCAGCAACGACTGCTCGACCTGAATGTTGTGTGGCGGGGTACGTCCCGTCTTGGACTCGATCGTTCGCGCCGGACCGTCGTCAAACGGCGGTGGGAGCTCATCGAGAAAGTCAGACATGCGCGGTTCTTCCTTAGCGGTACCGCAGAACATTGCGCGGCCCGTATAACTAGTGTGCCTGTGGCCTGTGACAGCGGCGGCGATGGTCAAAAGCGCCGGTTGCGCTGCGGGGGTTTATGTACTTTGCCCGATCCTTCCTGTGAGTCGCTAGTGGACAAATGGGGGACTTCGGTGGACAACCCCGAGTCGTGGAACAACGGTGGTCACGCGACTGTGGATGTTGTGTGGATACCTGCGGTGACCCCACCACAATCCCCTTTGTTTTACGTGGGGAATAGGAATAGGAACAATCCACAGGGCGGGCCAACGGTTTAGTGAAAAATGGCTAGATTTCTTTCGAAACGCTGGAGACTTGTCGCCAATGGTCGCAAAACGACAAATGGACCGCCACTAGGTGGCGGTCCACGAGTCGAAGATTTCTACATCGGAGGTTTACTCCTCGTCAGCGACGATCTCCACCGTGACGGGGAACTCAACCTGCGAATGAATCTTAGTCATCACCATGTGTGAGCCGAGAGTCTTCAACGACCCGTCAAGCTGGAAGGCCTTCCGGTCAACAGCATGTCCTGATTGGGCCTCAACCGCAGTGGCGATATCGGCGGCGGTAACGGATCCGAACAATGTTCCACCCTCATCGGTCTTGGCCGAAATGGTGAAGACCTGCGGCACAAGGCTGGCAGCGATTTGATCTGCCTCCGCGCGGTTGGCTTCGTTCTTCGCAGCAGCTGCACGACGCATAGCCTGGGCTTCTACCTCCGCGCCCTTTGTGGCCTTGTATCCAAGTCCACGAGGTAGCAGGTAGTTGCGGAAGTATCCGTCAGCAACCGAGACGATGTCGCCACGAGTACCGAGACCATCAACGTCTTGTTTCAAAATGACGTCCATCAGCTCTCCTCCGTTCCTTCAACAACCTCAGCGACCTCTTCAGGAGTTGCCTCGGTAGCCTCAGCCGCTTCGGTACCCTCCGGTGCCTCTGCGTCCTCTGGCTTCTTGTCGTCGCGTGGACCGCGGTCACCGCGATCTCCACGATCCCCACGCTCGCCGCGGTCACGATCTCGACCTCGGTTGTTGCGTTGGGTGGTAACCCGAGTTGCGTACGGCAACAGGGCCATCTCTCGAGCGTTCTTGATCGCTCGGGCGACTTCGGCCTGCTGCTGGGTGTCGTTACCCGATACCCGACGGGCACGGATCTTTGCTCGGTCAGACATGAACCGCTTAAGCAGGTTGACGTCCTTGTAGTCGATGTAGTCGACCTTCTCGGTCGTGAGGACCGAGACCTTCTTCTTCGTGCGACGACCGTCGTCACGTTTCGATTTACGTGGTGGTGGCTTCTTGGCCATAAATGTGTTCGTTCCTTAGTGAGAAAGGGTTGTGCCCTAGAAGGGCTCTTCGTTCATGTCGTACTGCGGTGCTGGTGCCGGGCTATTGGCGACCGGGCGTTGTTGCCCACCGCCGCCGCCTTGACCTTGACCTTGGCCGGGGCCGTTGTACTCGTTACGGGTGAGCTCAGCGGTTGCCCACTTGAGGCTCGGAGCCACGTCGTCGGCGACGATCTCGACCTTGGAGCGCTTGTCGCCCTCCTGGGTCTGCCACGAACGCTGATCGAGGCGACCGTAAACAACAACACGGGACCCCTTCGTCAGTGAATCGCTCACGTTCTCGGCCAACTGACGCCAGCATGTGACGTCAAAGTACGAGACCTTGTCCTCTTGGCCGTCTCGGCCCTTCTGGTTCCATGCCACGCCGAAGTTGGCGACTGCTGCGCCGCCCGGAGTGAAACGGAGTTCTGGATCGCGGGTGAGGTTTCCGACGATCGTTACGGTGTTATCAAACGCCATGATGTGTACGCGCCTTTCCCGGCGTTATGCCGAGCTCGCGGCACCCAGAAGACCTCGCTTAGTGGCCTCTGACTCTGGGAGCCGAATGATCTTGTGGCGGACTACATCGTCCGCGAGACGAAGAGCACGATCCTGTGCCGACAGGTCCTTGTACTCCGGGAGCAGGATCTCAAGCACCACGTAGATGCCTTCCCACTTATGGTTGATCCGATAGGCAAAGCGGCGCTTTCCCCAGTGATCGACCTTGGCCACTGATCCACCTTGAGCTTCAACCGCTTCGGTTACCAGTGACTTCACGTGACCGTTGACCGTTGCATCAGCAACGTCAGCGTCAAAAATGACCATTAATTCGTACGCTCGCATGTGGAGCATCACCTCCCTCTGGACTCGGCTACTAACCGAGGCTCCGACTTTCGGAGCAGGGCATCTGTTGTCAGATAGCTGACATCTCCGGAGCCGGTCGTAAGACCACGCCGAAAACGTCAACACCTGATGCTACAAACACCGAGACGTAAATCCGAATTTGGATCGTGGATTCAACCTAGTCACGCCCTATGACATCGAACTGGTGGTTGGGTCCGCTGGGACAACCACCGGTCCGCACGTTCAAGGCGGAACGTCGGCTTCAGGCAGCGAGAGCGGTGTCTTCGCCTTCTTCACCTTCGGCAAAGACCTTCGCTCGACCAGCGATCACATAAGCCGCCCACGCCAGACCGAGAATCGGTACACCGTAAAGCAGCGACAAGAACGCAGAAGAAATAGCGGGGCTATTCACCGCATTAATGATCCCCACCAGTACCGCCGCGGCTGCACCAGGTGCCAGAATCCAAAGCGCCCCGAGCTGCAGGCGTCGTCGCCATTGGCCGGTGTATTGAGCGGCTACTAGCAAGAAGAAGCCGATCGGAATGAGGGCGTTCGGGATTTCGGAGGGAATGACCTCATCGGGGCGAACAGCGGCTAACGCAGGATTGTTCTCGACGAGGATGATCCCGCTGATCGCCCCCACGATCACACAGACCAGACCGATACGAGGAGCGACCGTATCGAGCAGTCTTCCCTCATTGCGCCACATTCCGTAGGCGACGAGCAAGATGCCAATCAGGCTCGGTGTTTGCGCGAAGACGATGCTCCAAGCGCTCTCAAAAAGACCGAACCCTAAGAGAAAGAGCACCGGGGGCAGCGCACACAAGGCAGCAATTGCCAATTCTGCATACGCACTTTCATTCTCTGAACGAACCTCAAGAGTGGTCCGAACCGCTGCCGGAAGAAGTGAACCCGCAAAGACGAAAGCAGCACCAGCACCGTCGCTCTCTCGAACCGCGTGTAGCTCAGCCTGCCACTCCGAAAGGAAGCGATCATACAGTCCACTGGGAAGCAGCATCGCCGCAACGCGGACCAACAAGACGGCAGTCATCTATGGTTCCTCGCGGACGGCATCCCCCAATCTTAGTGGAACTGGCCGCTTGCACCGTGAACACTCAGAACTTGCAATCCAGGCGTCCGACGCCTGCATCAAGACGGTGTTCCGGCCACACTCCAGTCGATGGGGATGAGGTGCCCACATGCGCAGCGGAAATTACCCGGACGCATATCGTCACGGTCTAGCCACCGCACGTGGACCACCATCTCCAAGCTCTCGCACCACAACGAATCGATGATCGAGTCGCGTTCGTCGTCCTCGGGATACATCGAAATGCGGAGCTTGTGCATGCGATTGCGGGCCTGGTCCAAAGCGACTCGCGCGTCAGCCTTTTCCTTCCACGTCGCACCGCGACGCGTGAGGATGTCGTTGTGGTTGCGCCAAGTGCACAACAATTCGTCGAATGCAGCTTCCACCGCGTAATGCAGCACGGCGACGATTCTAGGCCAACGCGAACCCGCGAGTCGGAGCGCGCCAGCGCGCGAGCTAGCGAGGATGACACCGGTTAGCTGCTCGACGGCTAGCCGATCTGTGACAACAAGTACGTGAACTCGAGCGCAGTTCGCTTGGCGGCTTCGGTCTGGTTGGCCGCGGCCGAGTGCCCGCCGTCGATGTTCTCGTAGTACCAAAACGGCAGGTCGGCTTCATCAAACAGCTTGGCCATCTTGCGGGCATGACCGGGGTGTACTCGATCGTCCTTGGTCGAGGTCACGAACAGCGGCGTCGGATACGAACGCGTCGGATCGAAGTTGTGCACCGGCGAGATCGTCTCTAAAAATGCGCGCTCGTCGGGTTCGTCGGGCGAGCCGTACTCATCTACCCACGACGCCCCGGCCAACAACAGGTGGTAACGCAACATGTCGAGCAACGGCACCTGGCACACGACGGCATTCCAGAGATCGGGGCGCTGGTTCAACATCACACCCATCAGCAATCCACCGTTCGAGCCGCCCATGATCCCGAGATGCTCCGACGACGTGAGACCAGATGCCACCACCGCTTCGCCCACCGCGATGAAGTCGTCGAAGACCCGCTGGCGATCGGTTTTAAGGCCGGCTTGGTGCCAGGCCGGCCCGAACTCGCCGCCGCCACGAATGTTGGCCAACACGAACGCTCCACCGCGCGCTAGCCAGTTGCGGCCGATGTTGCCGCTGTAGGACGGGTTCAGCGAAATCTGGAATCCGCCGTAGCCATAGAGCAAGGTCGGGGTGGTTCCATCGAGCTCAACATCGGAGCGCCGGACCACGAAGTACGGAACCGACGTGCCGTCAGCCGATGTCGCCGAGTGTTGCTCGACCATGAGCCCGTCGGTATCGAAGCGAGCTGGGAGCGTCTTGAGCGTGGCGACCTCTTCGGTGCTGCTATCGAGTTCGAGCAACGACGTCGGTGTCAAGAAGTCCTCATAGTTGAGCAGCACGATCTGCTCTCGGAGATCGGAGAATGCGATGCTGACGTCGCCGGTTCCGGGTAGGTCAATCGGTGTGGTCGACCAACCGTCGTCGGTTGGCTCCAAGCGCAGCACCTGGCCGACGACATTGTCGGTGATCGCGAGAAGGGTGGCACCACGAGCGACCGCTATCCCGCTGACCGCCTGGGTAACACTTGGGCGAAAGACGAGCTCAACCGGTGGCAACTCGTGGGTGTCGAGGAACGCGTCGAGATCGAACGCCACCAGCTCTCCGGTGGCAAAAGATTCGCCCTGAGGCTGCCAGTCCTCTTCCAGCGAGAGCAGCAACCGACCGTTCGAGACGCCGTTCGGACTCGACTTGGGTGGAATCGGAAACTGCACCGGATCGCCATCGGTGAAGAGCCAGTAGGTCGAGGTGAAGAACGAGTCGGCCTGGGTAGCGCCGGTGAGGAGACCGCCGTCCTCCAATTCGATGGTGAACGGGAACACTCCGACGTCGCTCGGTGTGCCGCGAAGGACTTCGGTGGCCTCGGCGAGCGGGGTCCCTCGCGTCCAACGTTTCACGATGAACGGGTAGCCGGACTCGGTGACCGTGGGTTCAGACTCGTCGCCCCAATCGGTCGCGATCAGAACCGTACCCTCGTCGACCCACACGGCACCCTGCTTCGCTTCGGGCGTGATGAAACCGTCGGCAACGAAAGACTTCGACGCAATGTCGAATTCGCGCAACACGATGGCGTCCTTACCGCCGTCAGACAACGACAGCAGCGCCTTGGTCGCAGGACCGGTCGGCGGGCGGAAGACGTTGGCACCTTTGAAGACCCAATTCGCGTCCTCGGTGAAGGCGAGTACGTCGATGTCGAGGATGGTTTCCCACTCAGGTTCGTCACCTCGATAGCTGTCGATCGGCGTGCGACGCCACACGCCGCGAACGTTCGCTTCGTCCTGCCAGAAGTTGTAGACCACCCCGTCACGAATCGAGCCATACGGGATGCGGTCCTCCGCAGTCAGTACCTCGAGGGCTGCGGCTTCGATCTCGTCGTAGTTCGGATCGGACTGAAGTGCCGCGAGGGTGCGCTCGTTTTGGGCCCGTACCCAGGCGAGTGCCTCGTCGCCCTCGACCTCTTCGAGCCAAAGGTAGGAATCGTCAGATGCGGTGTTGGTGTCGTTACTCACCCCGCAACACTACTCGCCACCGAAATTGTCACAGGACGCCTCTACGTTCGAGTTATGCCTCGTGGAACGGCCAGTGAAGTTCCTCCTCGACGAACTCCACAAGAACTGAGAAACTGGCTATGGCTATCACCGAGAGGGATCGACGCGATCTCTTCAACACCCTCGAGAATGCGCTCGGCAGCGAACCTGCCGACAAACTTATGGAACTGCTCCCCAACGAACCCGCTGACCAACTTGTGACTCGCACCGACATGCACGCGTTCGGCGGCGAGCTCCGTGGTGAGATGGCCGAGCTTCGTGCTGAGCTACGCAGCGATATGGCCGAGCTACGCACCGAGCTCCGCGGGGAGATGCTGGACCTACGGGTTCACCTTCAGCGACTTGTGGTGGCCGGTATGGGCGCGAACGCGGTCGCTGTAGTCACCGCGCTAATGACCTAGCCATTCGGCGAGCCGCACAGCTACGCGAAGAGTTCGATCAGGTCGGTGAAGCGTTGCCGGTGTAGAAGTCGAGGGTGGTCGGGCATGTCGGCGACCTCCAAGCTCCACGTTTGATCGTGCGGAATGTGCACCGCACCGAGGCCGACTTCGAGCGCGGGCAAGATATCTGAGCGGGGTGAGTTGCCGATCATCCAGGTGTCGTCCGGATCGAGGTCGTGTTCAGCGACAAGGCGGGCGTACTCGGCGGGAGTCTTCTCGGCCAAAATTTCCAAGGCTTCGAAGTACCTGCCCACGCCGGTGCGATCGACCTTCGACATCTGCTCCTCGTGATTCCCTTTGGTGACGAGGATCAAACGATGCGAGTTCTGGAGCGTGGCGAGGGTCTCCTCAACGCCGTCGTAGAGTTCGAGCTCTTCCCACTGCAACGGCCGGACGAATTCGGTGATGTGGGCGCGATCGTCATCGCTCGGTTCTCGGTCGGCGAAGCGACGAACTCCCTCGATCAGCGAATGCTCGAAGGTCTCGCGTCCGTAGCCGTAAGTACCGACGAACGACTTCTGAATCTGATCCAGGTCGAGACCGATCTGCTCGGGGTCGAGGTTGGGAGCCACCCACTGGGCGTACTTCTCATTGATTGCATAGAAGACGGTGATGTTCTCCCAGAGGGTGTCGTCGGCGTCGATCAATAGCGTCATGTCGCGACGTCGGTTGCTTGGACGGTCATTACGGCGAGCAGCCCAATGCCAGTGAATACGAGAAAGCCGACACCAAAGGCCGTCACGGTCGCGCTGATAAAGCCATCGATAATCGACCCGAGCACTCCGCCGACGATGAAGATGATGGCCCCCGTCACCGACGATGCTGTTCCTGCCATCGCCCCCATCGGTGCCATCGAAAGTGTTTGTAGCAATGGGGTGGTCGACGAGTTAGCGGCAGTGAGCACGGTGACCAGCCCGAACCACAACCAGAACGCGGGGACGCCGTCTGCAGCTAAGGCCACCACGACGTACACGACGGAGGTCGCAACCAAGACCGACATCATGGTGACCAGCACCGGCCGGGTACCGAAGCGAGCGACCGCCCGTGAGCTCATCACGATGGTGACGGCCATGATCGCGGCGTTGAGACCGAAGAACAATGCGAGTGGACGTCCATAGATGGTGCCGATCAATTGCGGCGAGCTACCAAGCCATGGGAAGAACGCACCGTATGCAAGCGTGGTGGCCAAGGTAAACAGCATGGTCTGACGGTTCGAGGCAACCGTCTTTGCCGCTCGCGCCACTCGCCCGAACTCTAAGGGCAGTACGTCTTCGGCGGCGAGGGTCTCGTCGAGCCGGGTAAACCACATGGCCCCAACACCAGCCATAACAGCAGCGGCTCCCGTAGTGAGCCGCCATGAACCAACGAGCAGAAGCAGTTCACCGAGGCCTGGCGCAAGGATCGGCACAACAAGAAACACCGCGGTCACCAGCGACATGATGCGCGCCATGACGTCGCCTTCGTAGGAGTCGCGCACGATCGCCAGGATGACGGTTCGAGGGCCCGCAGCCGCCGCCCCCCAAAAGACCCGGCCGGCAAGCAAGACTTCAAACGTTGGCGCAAACGTCGACACCAGAGCGCCGATCACGACCAAGATGAGCGAGGCGTACATCACGGGCTTGCGCCCAAATCGATCGGCCAATGGCCCCCAGACCAACGTGCTCACACCCATTGCAATGAAGAACACCGTGATGGTTAGCGAGACCGGTGAGTTAAGGGGATCGAGATCGAATTGCGCTTCGATCTCGTCGAAGGCCGGGAGCAGCGTGTCGATGCTGATCGCGATGGTGGACATCAGCATGGACATCATGGCGATGAACTCACCGCGCGCTAGACCGTGGCGAGGTGAGGCCTCGACATCGGTGGCAGCAAACATGACGCGAGCCTAACGCTCGTCACCCCAAGTCGATCTTCGAGCACCGACCCTGTTTAGATGTCCGTACATCTACGTGGGAAGGCACACATGGGCAAGTGCTGCCCTGCTCACGAACCGAGGAGAGGACCGGACGCTCGTGGGTTCAACAGACACTCGCTTTCCGGCAACGACTTGGGGTCTGACCAAAAAGCTCTTTGTCGACGGATGCTTGGCATCGCTTTCCATCGTTGGAGTCACCATTCTTGCTGCGCGCGTCTTCGGCTTTCCCCAGGATGCGTTTTTTGATGGCAGCTCGACCGTTGGCCTTACTGCCGCCAGGGCTCTCGTTGGCATCTTGTTCTTTCTCGGTGCACTCGCCCTCATCACGCTCGGTTACGTCACGGGCCCAGGTAGAAACCTGTTTCATCTCGCCGCGATTGTGGTGATCGCACTCACGGCCATCGGATCGCTTACTGCGGGGTTCGACCGGCAATCAGACTCGTTGGGCGTGCCTACCGAAGTCGCAGACTTCGTCACCGGGTTCGCCACACTAGGCGCCTCAATTGCCGCAACGTATGTGTGGGTACGAGCCCGACAATTTCGGGCATCCTTTCCGTCAAGCGACGAATCACCGCCGCCGCAAGACGGCCTACGAGGTTCGTAGGGGTGGTCGACATCGTCACATCGACCATCGGCTGAGCTTAAGGGTGATGCCGAGGCCAACCTGTTCGCTCGATTAGATGGCGGACTCGGCAAGAGTTAGACAGGATCAACGGCAGAAGGGTCGCTCCATGGCGGATACGACAAACAATCGATTCCCCCAGACGATGTGGGGGCTGGTCAGCAAGGTGCTCGTTGAAGGCTTCTTTGCATCGTTCGTCGTCGCCGGTATCACCGCCCTCGCCGCCTTGATCTTTGGCTTCCCCGAAGACGTGTTTATCGACGGCGAAACCACAACTTCCCAGACGCTCATCGCGGTGTTCATTGGACTACTCTTTCTCGGCTTAGCAGTATTTTTCATCGCAGCTGGCTATCTGACCGGGCCATTCCGGTTGTTGTTTCATGCTGCCGCTGTCGTAATGATCGGAATCGCCCTGATCGGATCGCTCTCTGCAGGATTCTTCCGAGATGTCGACGCGTCGGACGCCCCAACCGATGCCGCCGACCTCGTCGTAGGATTCGCAGCCCTTTCTTCAGCGCTACTGGCCGTATACGTGTGGGGTCGCGCCAGAGAGTTCCGTGCAGGATTTCCGGTCATCGAGCCCTCGCCTCAGGATGAGGTGCGCGAGGTGAACGATGAGTTACCGCCGTTTGCATCACCCCAGTAGCAAGGGCTGTTCGGCTAGCGCCAGATTCGAAGGGTTGTGCCCGCTCCTGCGGCAATCGCTGGTTCGCCGAAGTCCGACACTGCGACGTTTGAGGTGAGCGTGCCGGGAAGTGCGACTTCGCCGACGACCGTCCATCCACCCGGCTCATTGCTGCGGGTCATGCCGATGAGTCGGTCGCGCTCGAAAGCCGACACCAACGCGTCGACCCTGCCATCGACGTTCACGTCGAGCGCGATTCCCATGTCGAGGTTCCGGGTTCGGATCGGATGCGAGGTGAAGGCCCCAGCTGATGCTGCTACTCGTTCAAGGCTCGCTCCCCCGTCTCCCTCGACGAGTTGGAAGGCTTGGAGGATTCCGCCGATGTGAGGTGTCTGCACATCGAGAATCTCGATCTGGCCCTCGGGCCCGAACGGCGCCACAGCGAGCTGGTTGCGCCAACGATTGCCTTGACCGATCGGCGCCGACTCAGCGAGCAGTGACCCGTCGAGCTCATAGGCGGCTAAGCGTGCTCCGCCGCTCGAGTTCGAGAGGGTCACGAGGATCTCTATCTCGTCATCGCCATCGATGTCGGCGAGCATCGGGGCGATCCCCTCGATCACGTCTACGTCGGGGACCGCGATACGCCCTGACGTGTCGTCGCAAACGTCGACCCATTCGACCGCGGCCGCCTCGATGGCATCGCCGAGCACATTGTGGGCGTATCGATCGGTCGGCGACGCGAGCACCGCGAGTACAGATCCGCTCCGCACCACACGCCCATCGGGCAACGGCTCATCGAAACGATCGTGATCGTCAAAAGCGGTGCCGATCGCACCATCAGAACCGACGACCGCCGGTATGTCGCCGACGGTTCCGAGGTCGATCACCTCGCCGTCGGCGGTTACTTGGTGGGCGGTTCGTTCGGTCGTGGTCACCAACCAGCCACCAGTGGGTGATGGCACGACCCACTCGGCAGTTCCGGGAAGCGCGACGTCAACGGCGCTCGCAGCGAATAGATCGAGCGCGGCAGTGCTCAACCGGTTTCCGTCGGTGCGGACATCGACTCGGCCCTCGACCGGTTCGGTTGCACAACTCACTTGCTCGACAACCGATGATTCGGTTACTTCGGGGGCTTCGCTCGTGGTGGTCGAGTCGACGGCGGGCGGCTCGGTGCTCGCAGAAGCGTCGACTTGTTCATCGCCGGTGTCAGCCGCATCGTCGTCGACAGGTACCAAACTCGATGCGGTTTGTTCAGCTGCAGCTGCGCCATCATCGGTCGTGCTAGCGCACCCCGCAGCCAACACCGCAACGCAGAGAACTCCGGCAATCCAGCGCGACGCCCGGGTACGCATGGGAGACCAGTCCGTTGCGAACCGAGGATTACTCCTCGGGAGCCTCAACGTCTTCGCCCTGCTCGGAGTCCTCGGACACTTCGGTCTTGTCCTTGTCTTTGAAGTTGTCCTCGTGGTTGGTCGCAGTGGCGACGCCGAACCCGGCCAGGATCGTCGCAGAAAACACGAGCCCGGCAACGGTGGCTTTCCAGCCAAGATCGGGCTTTGGTTCAGGGACGGCGGATCCAGCCATCGGTCCTTCTTTCGAGAGGTTTCAGCGAAAACGCTAGCGGAGTCTGTATCGGAACCGGACGCGCGTCGACTTAGTCTTCGGCACCTGGCAAATGAGCAGCCCTCGCGCCCCCTTGCCAATCTTCGAATTCGGGGGCGTCACTGAGCTCGCCGAACACGCGAAGTTGTGGCTTCTCTCGCAAGGAGCGCTTCATCTCTGCAAAGCCCGGGTATGCGGCCAAAGTCATGACGGCGTCCCACAACGGCACGGCCTCTTCGTCGGATGGGACGCGGCTAATCACGGGCCCGAAGAACGAGAGTCCGTCGGGTGGCTGGAACGTGATGATCGGTGTGCCAACCTCGCGACCGGTGCGAGACAATGCGGCCTCGGTCTCTTCTTCGATCAGTTCATCCCACGACTCGTCGTCGGCGGCGACCGCGTAGGTGGTCGGTAGGCCCGCTCGCTCCAAGGCCGCTTCGATCATGGGCAGCGTCCCCAACGCGAGTCGGTACTCCTCGTTCGGTTCGGCATCGAAGCTCGGCCCCGAGAACTCGGTGTACAACGCCCCGAGGGGTTCGCGGCCCAGGTCTGCTCGTACCGCGGCACACACCCGCAGCATGCGAAGCCCGGCCGTGTGGCCGTGTTCGTACTCGGGCGGGAAGTCGGTGGCGTAGTTCTTGTCCTTGTTGAGGATGCGAAGCGAGATGAAACGCCAATCGACGCTGAGATCGGTCTGTGACGAGACTTTCTCGATCCATCGCGAGGTGATCCAGGCGAAGGGGCATACGGGGTCGAAGAAGAACTCGATGTCTGCTGAACCAGATTGTGAGGAAACCATGAGTGGGTTCTAGCACCAGATGGGTCAAGTTGCAGCCCGATGATGCCGATCCCCTGGTCTGTCGTCGTCGAATGGAGCCAGGATGATTACATCAGGAAGATTGTTGCTCGTTGGAGCGATCATCGCCACGGGCTACGTATTTGCCAACGACATCGGGCCCGAAGAAGTCATCTTCGCAATGGGCAGCGCGACCGAACAGGCACAGGACTTCGTTGCCGACGTCGACTTCGAAGATACGGGTGAGTTCCCGTCGATCGTTCTCGACGACGGAACCAGCGAAGAGACCGGGGTCATCGCTCGGACTGGTAGCGGTGGCTTTGACCGGTTGGGACCAACGTCTGCGGTGGCCTTTGGCTTGGACACCGAAACTGAAACCGATCTCTCGGTAGAAGCACCAAGCGCGATACCGCGGCCATCAGCCCAAAGCGGTACCGCCGCCATCGAATCAGATGCGAGCGAATCTCCGGAGACCTCGGCGGCACCCGCCCCAGAAACCACGACTGCACCAACCACGACGACCGCTCCGGCAACTACCGCGGCGCCGGCGACAACCGCCGCCCCCGAAACCACTGCCGTACCAGCAACAACCGCGACGCCAGAGACCACCGCAGCCGCAGCCCCCACGACCACGATCGTCGAGACGACAACAACGACCGCTCCTACGCCTACGACTGTCCCGGAGACGACCACGGTTCCGGAGACAACGACCGTCGCACCAGAGACCACGGTCCCAGAAGTTCCACCAGCCGAGTAGGCCTGCCCGAGTTACGCCAAGCGGCTACAAGCCGGGCAGCATCGTTACGATTTCGGGCCCGCCGGTGTTGCTCACGCCGGGCACGTTAAAGAACTCGACTCCGAAGGCCATCGCAAACGCCTCGTCGGGCATCGTGAGAAAGAAGCTGTCGGGTCCGATCTGACTGCGATGAGCAATCATCGCCTCGCGCTTAGCATCGACCATCTCGGTGACATCGAGTTGATAGGAGATGTCGTGGGTTTGGGTACCCATCGTCTCGACGTCGATCTCAGGTTCTTCGACCTCGGGATTGTTCTCGGCCATTTCGGCCATCATCGCGCGGATGTAGTCGCGATTCATCGTGGCTTCGAAGACACGATCCACGTTTGCCGCGGCCGCAGCAGCCTTGCCGACCGTATGCACCCGAATGTGATCGGGGTGCCCGTAGCCGCCGTGATCGTCGTAGATCGTAAGGACATCTGCATCGACGTCTTCCAGAATGGCGACGAGCCGCGCGACCGCTTCGTCATGATCGGCTTGCCAGAACGACGCGGGATTGTCGTTGGTCGGTTCGTCGATCATGCCGGAGTCTTCGTAGTCGAGGAATCGGGGCGCTTCAGCTCCGAGAACCTCCGTCGACATGGCCAGCTCTTTGACCCGTCGTTCCCCCAACGATTCGCCCTCGTCGAGGATGCCTTCTTGCGGCTCACCCTGTTCGCCACGGGTGGCACACACAAGCACCACTCGATGGCCCTTCGCCGAAGCGAGAGCCATCAATCCGCCCGTAGAGATTGCCTCGTCATCGGGGTGGGCGTGAAAACAAACCAGCGTTGCCATACCCGACAGGCTACGCGGATTGACCCGATCCTCGTGCCGCGACGAGCGCCGAAACGAGGCGTGACTCTTGATCAGGTATCGGTACCCCGTCGTAGTCGAGCATCGCGGCCAGGCGCGTTAGCGCACTGGCCTCAGCATCGAGTAGGGCTTTTGCGCGCCTGTTAGGAAGCGCTCGACGCACATCTCGTCGCGTCGGAGCATCAAGGAGCATCTGCGTGCGATCGAGAGGCACGCCGTAGCGGGCGGCGATAGCCGGGGCGAGCATGTTGTAACGCTTTTGGTCTCGGTTGCGAAGCACCACGACGCCGATCGTGGTCAGGATGAACAGCGCTACGAACGACAACAAGACGATCCCTGCGACGACCATCCCGGTCTCGTTCTCGGCAATCGTGATCGACCCGTTCCACGCCGCATGAAGCCCCATGGCCATGAGCAGACCCCAAATGGCGGTCCACAACGGTTTCCTTCGCCGAACCGCGATCCCGATCGCGAGCCCGCTCCATGCGGTAAACAGCGGGTGGGCGAATGGAGTGGCAAACGCTCGGCCGATGAAGACTTCGGTCAGCATGTCTTGCTCGTCGGCGAGGAAGAAGAAGCTGACGTTCTCGATCATTGCGAAGCCCAAGGCTGCCCAACCGGCATAGACCAATCCGTCGATCAGTCCATCGATTTCGCGACGCCGCACCATCCATACGATGGCCAGCGCTTTGGTGATCTCTTCGATGATCGGTGCGGACGCGACCGCAGCCACTGACTCGCTGGTCAACGATGCCACGGTGGTATTGACCACCAGCGAAATGAACCCTGCGACGAAGGCGCCCCATAAGAAGGTGTGCACTTTCGATGACCAAGGTTCGGGTTCGAGCCGGTCGAGCCATAGGAGCGGCGGAGCCACGATGAAGAACGTCGTGAGTCCCAGCAGCGTGGGAAACGGGCTCATGAACAGCGCGATGATGAGCAGGCCGAGGCTGGGAATCGCTGCCAACACGACGGGGACGGAGAGAAACGACGGCAGACGCGGCTTGACGTTCGTGCTCAGCGAGGCTGGTTGTACGCCCGCAGGCACGGTAGAGCTGACTGCGGTTCCCAGCGATCCGCCCGGCGGCTGCTGCAAGACCGGTCGTGGCTGATCGATGTGCGCGGTCCATTGTTGACCGTCGTACCAGCGCCAGTTGCCCTCTCGCCACGGATCGGCGTACCACCCAGCCGATTGTGTCGGTGGTGGTGGATTGCTCGGAGGTGGAGGCTGCGGAAGGTTCGAGAAGTTGCCTGGCGGCGGGGGCGCAGCGTTGCTCACGGGGTCAGTCTTGGTGATCGAAGACCGTTGAGCAACTGCGAGTGGATCTATTCCGAATTGGTTACTGAACGTTGAAGGAGTCGAGTACCACGCCACACGACTCCATCGACTGACGGATCGGCTCCAACACCTCATTGATGTTGATTCCCGCTTCGCCTGCGCCGAGCGCGATCAGCCCTGCGAGATCTCGACTTGAGCTGTTGTCGATGAAGCATTCCGCTTCCTCGAAGGTCAACGGCGAACCGATCGACAATGTGGCAGCGAGCTGTCCGCGACCATCCTCGGTTTCGAGCAGTTCGACGATCTCGCGCTCCGCTTCGGCAATCACGGGGTTATCGGATTCACCACCGTCGCCGCACGCGCTGAGAACGAGCGCAAGTCCAAAGATCCAGCTAGCCAAACGACGCAAAGTCATAGAGATGACTTTGCCATAGCCGAAGCGATGTTCCACACCGCGCCGCTAGATCACCCGCTGACCAGCCACCCATACGGCCGTGACGTCGCCCCTACCAGCGAGGCGAACCAGCTTCTCGAACTGGCGAACGGATTGGTCGCCACCGGGAACATTGTCGATGCGGTCGAGCGTGATCGCGACAGCATCAAACTTGCGCCCTGGCTCGATTAACCCGACCGGTGCGCCGAGTACCTCGGCACCGCCGAGGGTCGCCAAATAGAACGCGGTGGTCGCATTGATGCCGCTGTCGCTAACACCGCGGGCGTCCGCATCAACACGCTGATCGACGCCGTTCTCTAAATGTCGAGAGACATCGATCGCGCGGGCGGCCTGGGAGATAAGCGACGACGAGGGCCCGCCGGCGATGTCGGTGCCTAGGCCGACCAAGACGCTGCGCGCCATTGCTCGCCGCAGCGGAAATACCGCGCCGCCGAAATAGATGTTGCTCAGCGGGCAATGGGCGACACCCGCACCGACCGCGGCAATCCGGTCCATATCGGAATCCCCGAGCAAGCAGCCATGAGCGAGCACCGAGTTCGCACGCAGCAGCCCAAACCGTTCCAGCGATTCAGTGTCCGACATCTGGTGTCGATCGAGCACGTACTCGTGTTCCCAGTCGTTCTCCGAACAGTGCGTTTGCACGAGGTGACCAGACTCTGCGGCCAACGCGCCGAGCTCTGCGAGCAGTTCGTCGGTGCACGCGGGAATGAACCGAGGCGTGATGATCGGTCGTACCAATCCGAACGGATCGGTCAGTTCTTCGATCGCGGCGATGGATGCCTTGGTCGAAGCGAGCGCCGCATCTGGCGACGAGTCTCGGTAATAGTCGGGGGTGCCCGTCGGATGGTCCATTGCCGTGCGCCCAACCCACGCCCGTTGACCGTGGTTGATGCATGCCTGCGCGAGACCCGTCGTCGCTTCCACATGGATCGAGCTGTAGTACACCGCCGTGGTCGTGCCGTGGGCCAAGAGCTGGGGCACCATGTCGTCCCAGACGTCGCGGGCGTAGTCGGCGTCGGCGAACTTCGCCTCGGTCGGGAAGGTGTATTCGAACAACCACTCGTCGAGCGGCACGTCATAGCCGGTGCCGAGTTGGGGCCACTGCGGCGCGTGAATATGGAGATCGACGAATCCGGGAACGAGCACCTGGTCGGGCCCGAGTTCGAGGTCGACTTCGCCGTCGTAGTCCGATGCGGCAACGACCGCGGTGATCACGTCACCATCGACCTCTACAACGACGTCTTCGCGCACCTGGAGTTCGTCAGGTGCGGGCGTCTGAAAGATTCGACAGCGAATCGCGAGCACGATTGATCATCGTAGATCGCCCCACACCGATGAACCGGTTTGGTGGCCAGCTCTCCAACCGATGCCGTGCAGTACGTTTAACCCCACATGGACCACGAACTGTTGACGCTGACCAGCAACGCCGCGACGGCGGTCGTGGATATCGAAGCTGGCGGTCGACTCGCGTCGCTCATCGTCGATGGCGTTGAGTTGCTCGTTCCACGCAACGACGACCCGGTCATGTGGGGCTGTTATCCAATGGTTCCCTTCGCCGGGCGAATCCGTGACGGTCGATTCGCGTTCGACGGTACGACCTATGCCATGCCGAAAAACTTCGGAGACCACGCCATGCACGGCTTCGGGTTTACCTCGCCGTGGCACCGCACCGAAGACAACACGATCGCGTTGGAGTTCTCGGATCCGTGGCCATTCGCTGGTCGAGTGCAGCAGCACTTTGCGATCGATGACGACCGATTCACGATGAGGATTACGGCGAGCGCCGACGTTCGCCAGCCAATGATGCTCGGCTGGCATCCGTGGTTCAACAAGACAACACCGCGAGGCAACGCCGTGCTCGATTTTCAACCCGGTGCGATGTTCGAACGTGGCGAGGAACCTCTTCCGACCGGTCAACTCCTCGACCCAAAACCCGGACCGTGGGATGACTGTTTCACCGAGGTCGTCAACGCTCCGAGCATCTCGTGGGGCGACCTGTCGGTCTCGCTGGTGTCGAATGCCAAACACTGGGTGGTCTTCGATGAGCTCGACCATGCGATCTGTGTCGAGCCCCAAACCGATCCCCCGAATGCGTTCAATCACGAGCCGACCATCGTCGAGGCGGGCGACGCGCTCGAGCTCATCTTCTCCTTTGACTGGTGAGGCCGGTCGCGGAACCAGATCGGCACTAAAGGATCTCACCAAGCACCCGATTTAGATAGTGATCTATCTCCGGGAGGAACCACTCGTGATCAAACGACAGAAGTCCAAAGGCGGCGCAACCAAGGTGACGTTCGCACTCCCCATCGACGAGGCACCTGCGGAGACCTCGGTTGTCGGCGACTTCAACAATTGGGATCCGCTGGCGACCCCTATGAAGAAGCGAAGCAACGGAACCCGCAGTGCGTCGGTTGAAATCGGTGAAGGCGAAGTCGTGAGCTTCCGCTACCTCGCCGACGGCGGCCGTTGGTTCAACGAAGGCGAAACCGATATCGACGACGTAGGCAACAGCCAACTCGCTGCCTAGTTACCGCCTAGGCGATTGAGCCTTGGGCCAACACGTCGTGCATCCCGGGGCGTTCGTGGTCTTCGCGGAGTCGCCGCAGACGGCTATGGAATTGGTCGCGGTCGATGGTGCCAAGGCGTAGATGTCGACGGCCGCCATCGAGGGAGATCGCACCACGGCCATGCAGGATGCGCTGGTTGTCGTACACGATCGCTTGGCCCGGTTGCAGCTTCAGCTGCAGCGCGCGACTGGGATCGTTAACCATCTTGGTGAAGGTGATGAACGCCCGGTAGTACTCACCGACAAGCGAAGGCTCAACATCGAGCGGAGCCATCGACCGTTCGTGAAACCGGATGCCGCAGATCTCGTGATCTCGGTCGAGGCTGATGACCGGCGCATGCGCAACGAGATGCACGTCCTCGCCTTGGTCAACCGAATCGGACCGATGCCGAATGAACGGCACCGAGGTTTCGCTCAGCAGATCGAACGCGTCCGGGTCGTCCTCTCGAAGTTCCTCGGCGATAGCGAAGCCATCTACCAGCAGTGAATCGCCTCCCTCGGATGCTTCTATGCAATGCAGGAACGAGCAGCCGCTCGGCGTATAGCGATAAGGATCGTCGGTGTGGGGATCGAGTGCCAGCCCCGATTGAGAGAGCTCCCACACCTCGGGTTCAACCACGATGTCGAACAGGCGACCAAAATCGGTTTCGCGAACTCGCCCGATCAGCGCGGCAAGCGCTTCGGTTCCGATCTCATCGGCCGGGACGCCCTCGACCAGCGCAACGCCATAGGTGTTCACTGCCTCGAGCAATTCCAGATGGTCGACACTGCCCCGAGACGGATAGACGACCGTCGTCAGCGTGTCGCCAGCTCGAAAGAACTCGCGCTGTTGAAGTCTCGCCCGATCGTGTGACTCATAGGAGTGCTGTCGCAACCAGTCGAAATCAAAGACCGAGATATGGCCGTCGGAGAATTCGACTTCTAGGTCGCCGTCATCGTTGGGAGAGGCGTCGACGACCACGAGATCTGGATCGAGATCGACAACCGAGTATGTGCGGATCGCCGATCGCTTATCGCCGCCCGTCGAACAATTGTCTCGTAACCACAGCGCATGAAACCGGCTGCGCGCCCCATCGGACCATCGAAGTTGGACACCATCGTTGGTGACCTCAACGGTCGACGCAGCAGTTTCGAATTCCATGGCGCGAATCGTAAACCCGATGCATCACCATCGACCAACTAGCTAGCCAGCAGAACCGTACAGACCGAAGGCTTCAGCTTGATCGTCGTCGAGGTGGTAGCTCTCGTCGTCATTTGGAAACGCGCCCGATCGGACATCGTCGGCGTACTTCGCAAGCGCGTCGATCGTCGCGGTCTTGATGTCCGCGTAGCGCCGCACGAACTTTGGAACGAAGCGGTCTTCGATCCCCAACACGTCGTGGTACACGAGCACTTGACCATCGCAGTGCGGCCCAGCCCCGATACCGATCGTTGGGACGTCGAGCGCGTCCGTGATGGCCTCGGCGACTTTGACCGGGATACCTTCGAGCACGATCGAGAAACAGCCAGCGTGCTGAAGCGCCTTGGCATCTTCGATCAGTTCCATCGCCGCTTCAGCTTGGCGGCCTTGCACTTTGAAGCCGCCCATCGCGTGCACCGACTGCGGGGTGAGCCCGATGTGGCCCATCACCGGAATCTCCGCATCGATCAGCGCTTCGATCATGGGGAGACGCTTGCGGCCACCCTCAAGCTTTACGCATTGCGCACCAGCGCGAACGAGCTCGGCTGCGTTACGGACGGTCTCTTCGACCGATACGTGAAAGCTCATCCAGGGCAGGTCGCCCACGATCAGACAATCGGGCTTAGCGCGAGCAACAGCACGGGTGTGATGGGCAATGTCGTCGACGGTTACTTGCAGCGTGTCGTCGTAGCCGAGCACGACCATCGCGACCGAGTCACCGACGAGAATCATGTCGATACCGGCGTCGCTTGCCGCTCGTGCGCCGGGCGCGTCGTACGCGGTCAACATGACCAGCGCATCTTCTCCCGCCCGAACTTTGCGGGAAGAAATCTTTGGAACGGTGACCTTCGCCATCGCTATCTCCTTACCGTCCAGTGCGCAGAGGCTACCGGCAGCGTTATTGAGTCTACCGGTACAACGACAGGGGCTCGCAAGATCATTCCCCGTCGACGTCGAAGGCCTATGGCCTTGTTCGTGGTGAAACTAGCGCCAGAGCTGGCTAGGAAAGGCGATGCGTGGCCATGGCATTGGGCCGACCCGCGTCGATCGCGATGAATGCTGCATCGCGCATGGCAGCGATGATCGACGGATCAACGACGACCCGCTGCACCTCGCTGTTGTCGAGTGTGGGCCACCCGTTGATCGCGCAGCCACGTAGACCGAAGGTCTGTTGCATCATCACCGGCGCACGGGTCGTGGACGAGCAGCTCGCCGGTTGCACATGACCTTTGCCAAGGAAGTGGCCGACCTCGTGGTTCACGAGATAGCGGCGGTACTCCTCGAGGGAACCGTCATAGGAGTCGTGGTAGACGTCGGGCCCGCGATCCCAACGATCGGCATTGAGGATCACCTGGTTTCCGCGGCGACACGACAGTCGACCAACCGTGTTCAGCGGAAGACACATTTGGTCGGTCGTCGCGGGAGACGCAATGGTGACGAGGAACTCTGCGTCGGGGTCGTCAGAAAGACGGAACACGACATCCTCGAGGCCGGTCCATGAACGGTCATCATCGAGAATTTCGGCCACGGTTGCCGCCGCGTCGGTGGCCGCAATGTCGAGCGGTGCTTCCACGCGCAGCGCGAAGTCGACAACTCGACCGGCATCGCGGATCGGTTCATTGCTCGCGATGTTCCAGCGCCATGGATCGCTGTCTTGGGCGGCGACCGGAGACGCTGCGAACCATGCAGCGGCGATCACCCCGACCAACAGCCAGATAGACCGATGTCCCATTGGTCCATGCTTGCAGTTGTGCTCGAGTGGAGCTGGGATCTACACCACCGGGTTGGTTCGCATGAGGTGATTCCACCCACACGAGGTGCAGACCTCGACATCGTAACCGGTGAATTCGCCTGCGTAGGAACGAATTCGATTCATGTCCAAATTGGTCACGATGCAGCGACCAGATGCCGGAAGCCGCGGGCCGAACACGTACAGCACTTCGACCATGTTCTGCTTGCCACATATCGGGCATAGTGCTTCGACCGGCATGCCGCATTCACGGGCGTTGCGCATGAGTTCGCGCTGTGCATCGCAAACCTCTGAGCGGGTGGCCTCGCCAGTTTTGAACGCTCTGATTGTGCGTTCCCGGGCAAGGCGGAAGTCGATTGAGCCACCGGCGCCGTTCGCGAATGCCTGGACCACAGCTATCTACCCTCGAACCCAAGTCGGTTGGCTCATGATTCACACCGTACCGGCAAAGTACAGTCGCAGAGATGCACGAATGGACTCGTTATACGACAGCTGGACCAACCGGAGCGAGCCGACCCGATGGCTTTGTGGAGCTCGGGCCCGACCACACCGACGGGTTGGATCGGCGCTTGTTGGGCGAGGTCAACGGTCTGCGAGTGCTCGATCTTGGCTGTGGTGCAGGTCGATCTGCGGTCGCGTTAGCCCGGCAGGGAGCTCGGGTTGTGGCGATCGAAGCCGACCAGATCGAAGTCGATCGAGTGCGCACAGCCGCCGACATCGCCGAGGTGCATGTCGAGGCCCACCAGGGTGACCTCGCCGAATTGGCCTTCCTTCCCGCTGACAGCTTCGATGCCATCGTCGCCGTGCACTCGCTCGCTGCCATCGAGAACATCGGCCGCGTTTTTCGCCAAGCCCACCGCCTGCTTCGCATCGACCGTCCGATTGTGATGACCCTCCCCCACCCGGCCGCACTGATGACCAATGAGGGCTCGACGGAACTGGTTCGCAACTACGGATCCGATGCCCCGTTGGGCGAAGGTGAGCATCTGACCTATCCACACACCATCGGCGATGTCTTTACCCAGCTGACGCGTGCGAACTTTCGTGTCGACACGATCATCGAATCAGCCTCGGACACAGCGGTTCCGAAATCGGTGGTCTTTCGCGCTCGCAAAACCGGCAGCTAACAACCGCTGGACGAACGCACTCATCGGATTACCCCTGCGTTTTCAACGCTTTTGCACGCTGAGCGCGAGTGGACGGATCGATTCTGAACGAGAAGTGAACAAACCACCGACTTTTCCCCACCTGTGGATAAACCCTGTTGATTACGGGTTTCGGCGATATCGGCCCCGCAGATAGCTGGTCTCACCCTCAACATCGAGTGGACCCTCTTCCAAACGCCGCTCGCGCAACACTCCCAGCGCTGCACCAACCTCAGGACCAGCAGGAATCTGCAAAATCTCCATCACCGACTCACCATCGAGAGCCGGTGAGAAATCCGAAAGGTCTTCGGCTGCCTCAAGCTGGCGAAACACCAGCGGAAACTCACGATCGGCAAGATCCAGCACCTTGACCATGTCGATCAGCAATGGGATCGATGAATACCCGACCCGATCTACCAGACGGCGCACGGTTGGTTCATCGAATTCACGCTCACCATGCTCGATCACGTCCAACCCAGCGAGGACTCGTCGCATGGCCCGCGCATCGGTGTTCGAATAGCGCAACGATTCAAGCTGCACCGCCAGAGCCGAAGCTGGCACATGGCTAAACACCACCAAGCGACGCAATGACAGATCGACTGCGGATCGGTCGAGTTCGGCGCCAAGGCCGGGAAGCTCCTCAACCGGAACTGTGTCGGCCACGTACTCCCAGGCACCAACGGTTGACAAAAAGTCGATCCCACTCGACGGCGCTGCTGCAGCCAACAACTTGTCGAACTCGTCTCGCACCCGTTCGATCGACACGATTCGCATTCGATCGATCAACGACGTAGCGGCCGCAAAAACATCGTCGTGAACAGTCAGCCCATACCGAGCGATGAACCGAGCCGCCCGCAGAATTCTCAACGGGTCATCTTGGAAGGACACTTCAGGTTCGACCGGCGTCCGCAGAACTCGCTGCTCGAGATCGTCAGCCCCACCAAACGGATCGATCAGTTCAGCGTCAGCGGCATCTAGGGCAACCCGAACCGCCATCGCGTTGATCGTGAAATCACGTCGGGACAAATCCAGAACGATGTCGTCGCCAAACTCCACCTCGGGCTTACGAGAAGCATCGGCATAGGACTCTGCTCGATGGGTAGTGATCTCATATGGTCGGTTCCCGATACGGCACCCGATCGTGCCGAATCGCTCACCCTGGGCCCACATCGCATCGGCGATCGGCGCGACAAGCTCCTTGATTTCGAGTGGACGAGCGTCGGTGGTGAGATCGAAGTCGAGGGACTCGATCGGTGCTTGAAGGTGGAGATCTCGCACGATCCCACCAACGAGATAGAGCGATTTGCCAGCGTCGGCAAACCGCTCCGTTAGAGGGCGAATCTCATCGAGGACTTCCTGGCTGATACCCGGCACGCCGCAGAGGCTACGGGAACGTTGAGTACCCTCGTGGTATATGTTGCTGGATCGTTTGCATCGACCTGTGCGAGGCGTTCGCATCGTTCGTCGCGAACACAACGATCCAGACCCATCGTTTCGAGTCCAGATCGTGCCACTTCGAATGCTCGGCCGAAGCGACGTTGAACGTCTAAAAACCCAGTTTCAAGACACCCCAGGGCCGATCGTTACCAGCGCTTTAGGACGTCGGGAACAGGCCGCCTTTCTCGAAGCTGGATTCAGCCGCCGGGAATCGTTGTACTTGCTTCGCCACGACCTAACCGGTGTCCCCCCAGAAAACGGACCGGCAAAGATCCGCAACGCCAGACGCGCCGACCTCGACACCGTCCTGCAGATAGATCGCGAGGGCTTCGACAATTTCTGGGTCTTCGATAGAGAAGCCATCGCCCATGCCCGCAAAGCCACCCCGAACCATCGATACGTCGTAGCGACCATCGATCGCACGATCGTCGGCTATGCGATTACCGGACACGCCAACAAGGCCGGTTACCTGCAACGCCTCGGGGTCGCCGCACAATCTCGCCGGCAAGGAATCGGGGGCCAACTCATCACCGATTCACTTCACTGGGCGGCACGCGCTGGAGCTCGCGAGGTTCTCGTCAATACCCAAGAGATCAACGAGACCGCCCGGAAGGTGTACGAGCGACACGGGTTCGTCCTCGACGACGAACGACTGACCGTGCTGGAGTGGGAACGATGATCGGCACATATCGGCGGCTGCTCGCCGCTGTGGCTTTGGTGACCGCGATGCTGGTTGGCTCAACACCGTCGTTGGCAGCTCAGAACCTCGGGTCGGTTGAACTGGTCGCCCAAAGCGCCTGGGTCGACGGCGGAGGAATCTTCAACGCACAGGTACGTGTCGCGGGTGCGGCTCCGGACTCGACGGTTTTGGTCCGCGTCTTGGAGCCATGGGAATCACGTACCGAGTTCGCGTCCGGCGATACGTCCGAAGCGGAGCCGCTTCTGAGCCTCGACCCGATCGTCCTTGCCGATGCCCAGGAAACGAGCAACGAAGTCCTCCCGCTCGAGATTCGACTCTCGCGTGCGGGCACCACCACAAACGCCAACTCGCTGCCGGTACTGCCCACCACCGGCGAATCGGCTGTCTTCCCGTTAGAGATCGCGCTTGTCTCCGCGGAAGGGGACGTGCTCGACAGCCTCGTCACGTCGATCATTCACATCCCTAGATTCGGTCGCGGGATTCCACTCACCACCGCGATGGTGCTCGAAGCCGACCCCGGGGCAACCATCGACACCGAAGGGCAAAGCACCCTCACGGCGGAAGAACTCGCCGAGATAGAGATCCTCATTGACGCTGTCGCACAACACCGATCCGGCCGAGTGTCTCTGGCGATAACGGCCGAGACCCTTCTCGCTCTTGATCGGAGCGACCTCGAAGGTGCTCAGGAAGTGCTCGACAGGATCAGCGACGAAGTTCCCGGTGATCAACTCCTACCCCAACCGCTCACCGGGCTCGAGGAACAGGCGTGGATCGATGCCGAGTTCGCCAACGCCTTGGCCGAGCTCTACCAGCGCAATGCCGAGATCACCGAGCAGCTGACCGGCTCAACCCCCGACAACGCTGTTGCGGTTCTGGATCAAACCTTGACCGCTGAGGGGCTTCGCGAACTCCGGCGACTCGGTATCAACGGCGCGGTCGTCGAGCCAACGCATCTCGAAACCCTCGATAGCGAGACATTCCCCGAGCCGCTTACGACCCGTTTTCTTATCCCCGTCCCCGGCATCGAGCCCGTCCCGGCTATGGCCTTTGATGTCGATCTGAGCACGCACTTCTTGAGCGCCGAGCCAGTCCCGGTCGCTGCAAATCGTTTTCTTGCCGAGCTCACCTTGCTCTCGATCCAAAACCCCAACGTTGCCGAAGGTGTCGTGATTCGTCCGCCCGGAGGGTGGGAGCCGAACTCATCGTTTCTCAATATTGTGCTGAGTGGCATCGAACGCATTCCCACGCTCGCCGGAGCCACACTCGAAGAAGCCCTCGCGGAGACTGCCTTCACCCCATCGAACGGCCTCAACACCCTCAGCCCCCCGTTGCGACTCGACCTTGACCCTCGAATCACCCCGAACGACCTCCGCTCGTATCGCACCGAATTCAACCAAGCCCAAACGACCATCGATGCCTGGGCCACCGTGATTGAAAGCGATCAGGCATCGGTCGCGCGCCTGAACGAACTACTCGAGCTCAGCACCAGCAGCGACCACAACGATTTACAACGCTCGGCGTTCATCGAACAGATCTACAACATCATCGATACCCAAAAGGATGGATCGATCACCACGCCTCCCGTGGAGACCATCACCTTGACCGGGCGCAGCTCCGACGTGCCGGTCCTCATCGACAACAACCTGGGCATCGACGCACAGGTGATTCTTGTGCTCGACAGTGAGAAGTTGGACTTCCCTGAGGGACGCGAGGTCGCCGCTGTGCTCACCCCAGGCTCGAATCGGATCGAGGTTCCGATCGAAACTCGCGGCTCGGGCGATTCGCCCATTCGGATTCAGATTTTCAGTCCTGATCGTTCGGTACTGCTCGGGTCATCGGAAGTGGTTGTGCGAGCGTTCGCCGTCTCTGGGGTCGGGGTCGTCATCGGTGTCCTCGCGATTCTCGTTCTGCTCGTGTGGTGGCTGCGGCACCACGGCAAAGATGGGGATACAGTCGACACCGACGTTCCCACCCGCCCGGACTCGCAAGATTCCGGGGAACTCATCGGAGTCTGAACTATGACTATTCGCATCGTGACCGACAGTGCTTGTGATCTGTCCGACGAGGAACTCGCCCAATGGGGCATCGGCATGGTTCCGTTGTCGATTCGTTTCGGCGATGAAGAGTTCACCGATCGAACCCAGCTCTCCACCGACGAGTTCTACCGTCGACTCGGCGCCTCTGAAGTACTGCCCGAAACCGCAGCTCCCTCGCCCGGAGCGTTCGTTGAAATGTTTAACGCCATGCAGGCCGAAGGTGCGACGGGTGTCGTGTGCATCAACCTCTCCGAGGCACTCTCCGCAACGATCCAGGCCGCGCGCACCGCAGCCTCCAGCGATGACGTAACAATCGATGTGCGGGTAGTGAACTCCAAACAGCTCACCGGCGGGTTGGGATCCATCGTGCTCGCCGCAGCAGCCGCAGCCAAGGATGGCTCCTCGGCAGACGAGATCGTGGCGTTGGCCGAAGACATGAGCAATCGAACCCACGTGTACGCCACGCTCGACACCTTGGAGAATCTCAAGAAGGGCGGCCGCATCGGCGGCGCACAAGCCGCGTTCGGTGCCATGTTGTCGATCAAACCGCTCCTCGACCTCTCGACCGGTGAAGTGGTCGCTGCTGGTCGGCAACGAACCCGCAAACGATCACTCGCATGGCTTCACGAGCAACTCGCGAACGCCGGAGACGACATCGACAACCTCGCGATCTTGCATTCAAATGCCGTCGACATCGATGAGTTCATGTCATCGGTTGCCGACATCCCAAGTGTGGCTAATGCAAGGACGAACATCATTGGCGCCGTCATCGGCACCCACGGCGGCCCCGGCATTATCGGCATCACCTACCAGCAATCGAAGTAGAGCTGATCTATCCAGTGGCATATCGCCAACTACGGTTTACCTCGCTATGGCGCACAACCGGCCGGACCGTCGCATGAGTCGTCGACGCCTCGTAGAGCGCTACGAGATGGTCGTTCGGCGCGGCGCGGGCGGCATGGCCGAGGTGTGGGAGGGCGTCGACCACAATCTTGGTCGCAAGATCGCTATCAAGGTGCTGCATGCGCACCTGGCCGAGAACTCATCGATCCTCAACCGCTTTCGAAGCGAAGCCCAGGCTGCAGCTCGATTGACACACCCCGGAATCGTGGCGATCTACGACACGGTCACTACCGATGACACCGATGCCATCATCATGGAGTTGGTCGAGGGCCGTGATCTTCGAACCATGCTCGACGAACGTCCGACATTGGCTCTTACCGACGCTGCGGAAGTCGGCATGCAGCTCGCCGCAGCACTCGGGCATGCTCATCAACACGGGATCATCCACCGCGACGTCAAACCGGCCAACATTCTTGTGCGGGCCGATCGACGGGTGAAGCTCTCGGACTTCGGTATCGCGAAAGCTCTCGATCAGACCGGTCATACCGAATCTGGATCCTTGGTGGGCACGGTCAAGTACCTCGCGCCTGAGCAACTCGAGGGACGAACCGCAGACGCACGGACCGACCTCTACTCCCTAACGACATTGCTCTATGAAATGTTGTGCGGTGAGGTCCCTTTCGCTGCAAGTGACCTCGTAACCGCTATGAAACGGGTCCACGAGGATCCGCCTTCCGCGCGGCGCATCCGCAGCGACCTTCCGCCAACCTTCGACGCTTTTCTCATGCGCGGGCTCGCCCGCAACCCCGACGAGCGCTATCCAACCGCTGAAGCATGGTCCTCGGCATTGCGCGCCAGCATCAGCGGCGATGCAACGGTTGTCGACCCGACCCATCCCCTCACCGAACGGGCATCGATTCCAGTCAAAACCCCGCAGGGCCACGAACTGCTCGGCACCGTTCCAACCCCTGCGCCCGAACGACCCGCCCAGCCAAGTCCACGGCCGGCCTGAGCATCGGCACCGCGTCGATCACCTGCCAAAGCAGACCCCACGGTGGCCAAACATCACCGCCGCAACCGGGGACGGATGGCATTCGCTGGTCCACTCATCGCGCTTGCACTGGTGGTCGCAGCGGTCGTAACGGTCTTCCTTCTACTCACCAATACCTCCACGGCTGTCGACTCCGCCGACGATGACACTCCGGATCAAGTTTCAGAGACCGTCGTCGACACCGTGGAAGAGACCGATTCCACCACTACGACCGCTCCTAATGAGACAACAACCGAACCGAGCAACGAGGAAATCGAAACCCAAGACACCGAACCACCCGTGACCGTCGAGTCGACAACGACCACGACCACGACGGTTGTGGATTTCCTGAACGGGCAACGAGCTATCGCCTTCGATCCCTTTGGCGGCGACGGAGAACATGATGATCTGGCCGTTCGTGCTGTCGATGGCAACCCAGGGACCTTTTGGAACACCCAGTCCTACCGCACTCGATTCTTCAGCGGACTGAAGGAAGGCGTAGGGCTGATCGTTGAGTTCGACGACGCCCAAGCAGTAAACGAGCTCACCGTGACAACCGACCGCATCGGTTGGGGCGCTCGCGTCTACCGAAGCGATTCGATCGCGTCGGATCTAGCTGGTTGGGGAAGTCCCGTGGGCGAGTTCAGTGGTCTCGAGCCCACCGCATCACTCGATATCGCCGATGGCAGTTCCCTTGCGGTGCTGCTCTGGATTACCGACCTGGGCCTCGACCCACAACAAAGCGCTGACGACTACGATGCCCAGGTGGCAGAGGGCGGATTCGATCAGCGACTCGTGGTTAACGAGATCACCGTAGCGGGCTAGTGCAGACCCTCGCGGAAGACGACGATCTCATTCGCGCTGCCCAGCGCGGAGATATGGCCTCGCTCGAGATTCTGCTCGATCGACACCATGACCGTCTCCGTGCGGTGTGCGCGAAGGTCGTGGGACGAGGTGCCGACGCAGATGACGCGGCGCAGATGGCACTCATCTCGATCGTGAAGAACCTTGAGAAGTACGACGGCCGAGCAAAGTTCACCACCTGGTCGTACCGGATCGCCACCAACGCCGCTATCGATGAGCTCCGCAAGCGACAACGGCGCGGTGCGACCTCGATCGACGACGAGGATAGTCATCTCCAGATTGCTGCTAGCGGCAATCTCGGCGAGGCAACGACGGCTCGACTGGTGGTCAATGATGCACTTGAAGAGCTCGGAGAAGAATTCCGGTTGCCGGTAATCCTGCGCGATTTGTGCGGTTTGGATTACGAACAGATCAGCGAAGTGTTGGATATTGCACCCGGCACCGTACGTTCGAGAATCGCCCGTGGTCGATCCAAGTTGGCCGACGCGATTGGTGATGTGACCGATGGCGGGAACCAAGATCCCTCGACGGGCGTACAAGGAAACGACCATGAGTAACGAGCGCTACGACGACGAACTGCTGTCGGCCATCATCGATGGTGAGGCCGACGAAGCAGCTGTCGCGTCCGTTCTCGCCGATGACGCCGCTAGCAAACGTCTCGAAGCGATGCGCTCCGCGGCGAGCATCGTTGCCGAAGAGCCGCCTCCGGCGACCCCGCAACGACGTCAGCAGTCGATCGCTGCTGCGCTCGCCGCCGCCGAGTCCGCGCCCGAGGTCACCTCGCTCACCGCTGAGCGGGCCGCTCGTCGAACCGGTCCGAACCTTCGGGCCATCGCTATCGCAGCTGCGGTGTTGTTGTTCGTGTTGGCGATTCCTGTTCTTGCCGGCCTACGGCCCAGTAGCAACGATGTCGCATCCGATGTGGCCGATGCTGCAGCAGACACCGAACTCTCCGCCGATGTCGTCGAAGAGGCTGTCGATGGCGATGACGACGAGGCCATGGAGGATGACGAAGAAGAGGAAGCCATGGAAGACGAAGAAGAGGAGGCGATGGAGGACGAAGAAGAAGAGGAAGCCATGGAGGACGAGGAAGAGGTCTTCGAAAGTGCCCCAGCTACGGCCGATGCCGGCGACTCTGACGACGCCGAAGAAAGCTTTGTACCTCCAGATCGCTCGCTTGCCGAACGCCTTGCGTCAGATCCAGTTGCGGTACCCAGCACCAATTCGATCACCGGCATCGACGATCTAGTGCAGCTCGGTTCGATTCTTCCTATCTACAACATCGACGACCTCATCGAAGCCGGAATCAATCCTGACTGTGTTTCCGGAGCCGCCGACGTCGACCGATTTGGCGTCGTGTTACTCGACGATGGCACCGGCCCAGAGCGGTTGATCATCGTTGAATTCACCGATAGCGACACGACGATCCTGCTCGACGCAGAGGACTGCGCCGGACTTCGCTAGGCTGCCAGCTATGTCCACGACGAGCAACGACACGCCTGACTGGCCCCGACAAGCGACAGAAACAATCGTTGACTTTGTCGACAACGTAAAACACAAAACGACCGAGCCCGCAACAAAGGCAGTGCGAGCGGTCGTTTATGGAATTGCAATAGCGCTTCTCGGTGTTCCCGCTCTGATTATGCTGCTAGTCGGCATCGTCCACGGACTCAACCAAGTCGCTACTGGCGTTCTCGGTCTCGGTGTGTGGCTGGTGTACCTCGTGCTTGGCGTAATCTTCTCCATCGTCGGAGCGGTGCTCTGGCGCAAACGCGTTGCCTGAGCCTCCTCATTCGTTGGCTGAGCAACAACCCGGTCAACAAAAGTTAGGACTCCCCAATGGCTGACAACGTACGTAACGTCGTCATCATCGGCTCAGGCCCCGCAGGCCTGACCGCCGCAATCTACGCTGCTCGTGCATCACTCGAGCCGCTTGTATTGGAAGGCGAGCCCTCCTCCACAAGTGACCAACCCGGCGGACAGCTCATGCTGACCACCGATGTCGAGAACTTCCCGGGCTTTCCCGAGGGAATCATGGGTCCTGAACTCATGATCAACTTCCGTACCCAAGCCGCTCGCTTCGGCGCACAAATCGAGACGGTCAAGGCCTCCAAGGTCGATCTCTCCGAGCGACCGTTCAAAATTTGGGTCGGCGACCCAGAGGCCGCCGAGCCGACGTACTTGGCGAAGTCGGTCATCGTTTCGACCGGTGCGCAGTCACTGATGTTGAACCTCGATCGCGAAACCGAACTCATTGGCCACGGCGTTTCCACCTGCGCCACCTGCGACGGCTTCTTCTTCCGCGACCACGAGATCGCTGTAGTCGGCGGCGGTGACTCAGCCCTCGAAGAAGCGAGCTTTCTGACGAAGTTTGCCTCCAAGGTCTACGTGGTCGTACGACGTGACGAACTTCGAGCATCACAGATCATGCAAGATCGCGCTCACGCGAACCCAAAGATCGAGTTCGTCTGGAACACCAAGGTCATCGAGTACCTCGGCGATTCCAAGCTGGCTGGTGTCAAGACACAAAGCACGGTCGACGATTCAATTTCTGAATTGCCGGTCACGGGCCTATTCATCGCCATCGGACACAAGCCCAACACCGGTTTGTTCGAAGGCCAGCTCGACATGAAGGACAACGGCTATCTGCAGGCCACACCAGGCCGAACCGCTACCAATATCGAAGGCGTCTTTGCGTCTGGTGACGTCCAAGACGACTACTACCGTCAGGCAATTACCGCCGCTGGTTCGGGTTGCGCGGCCGCCCTTGAAGCCGAACGATGGCTCGAAGAACAAGGCGAGCACTAACAATTGCGCGGAATGCAACCGCTCAACAAGTAGTTTCACATTGTGCACGCAAGAGAAATGAGACAGTCCTATGGCTTCTGAAAACGTCCTCAACCTCGATGACTCCAGCTTCACCGACACCATCTCGTCAAGCGACGAACCCGTGTTGGTCGACTTTTGGGCTGAATGGTGCGGTCCTTGCAAGATGATCAGTCCGATCATGGACGAGATCGCTGACGAGCAAGTCGGTACCTTGAAAATTGCCAAGGTCAACATCGACGAGGCTCAAGGCACCGCTCTTCAGAACGAAGTAATGAGCATTCCCACCATGATCCTTTTCAAGGGCGGTGAGCCGGTAAAGAAGATCATCGGCGCAAAGCCCAAGGAAGCGATCATGGACGAGATCGCCGAGTTCATCTAAACCTTGATTTAGCCTCCTCGCCGACGGCGTGGAACAACCGAATAGTTAGCGTTGAGCGCCGCCGGATCGTCGCGATCCGGCGGCGTTTCGCGTCCTGCCGGCGTTTTCCACATGGGGCCTGCCCCCCTCCTGAGACAGAGCACTAGGGTTGGGGCCATGGACGAACCTCGCCCAAGACTGCACCGCGGCGATGTAGGGCCAGACGTAGTTGACCTTCATCGTCTCCTGACTATCGCTGGATATCACATCGAGACCGTGCACCTCGACCGGTTCGACGGGATTACCCATGATGCGGTCACCGCATTCCAACGCAAACGTGGCCTTGAGGCCACAGGCATCGTCGGCGGTGAAACCTGGCGATCGCTGCACGAAGCCGGACATCACTTCGGTGAACGCCTCTTGTGTCGTCGAACTCCCATGATGCGCGGCGACGATGTTGCCGAACTGCAGTTGCTGCTCGGCAGCCTCGGGTTCGATAGCGGTTGGATCGATGGCATCTTCGGGCCCGAGACCGAAGACGCTGTCGCTGACTTCCAGCGAAACGCAGGGCTGCCAGTCGATGGGGTTGCCGGACCAACCACCATTTCGACGCTGACCAGGCTTCGCCTCTCGGCTAACGCTGCCCGCCCAGTCGCAGCGGTGCGAGAGCACGAACGGTTACGAAGCGGCGCACAGGGCCTCGTGGGCCGCCGAATCGTTGTGGGAGATCTTGGCCAGTCCCCAGCTATTGCCGGCGAAATCGGCGCCAAGCTCCGCGGAGAAGGCGCTCGCGTCCTGCTGTTGCACCATCGAGACGGCTCGACCCATGCGCGCGCGGCAAATCAGTTCGACGCCGAGGTATATCTTGGCCTGATCGCCGTCGATGACGAGACATGCAGCGTGTCGTTCTATGAGACTGACGCCTTTTCAAGCTACGGCGGACGAGACATCGCCAATCTGGCCACCGACACGCTGTCGCTTGCGCTACGCATCCCCGGAGAGACGATCGGAACCCGGTCGCCGGTACTTCGCGAGACACGTATGCCCGCGGTGGTTTTTCGACTCGGCCCGCAGAGCGAACTCGAGGCAGCGATGACCAACATCGCCGCGGCGATTCACGAAGCGATGCTCCTGTGGGTAGAAGATCTTGAGCTGAACAAGCGAGCGACATCCGCATAAAGCGAACATCTGTTCGATTCTAGGTTGCTATTGCCCGGTAGATGCGCTCAAGGTCATTGAGGTCGGCGTAATCGATAACGATCTTGCCTTTCTTGGCTCCCAACGTAACCCCGACACGGGTATCGAGATGCTCCGACAGCAGCCGTTCGAGTTCGAGCACCGCTGGAGCACGAGTCTCCCCCACCTTACGCTTCTCCGGAGTCGACGATCCAGTGTCATCGGCATCATCTGATGACTCTGAATCAGCAACATCATCGCCGCGGAGTAGCTGCTCGAGCTCCCGGACGGTGAGTTGGTCATCGACACATCGTTGCGCGAGCGCGACCTGCTGGTCCTCGTCCTCGCAACCAAGAATCGTTCGGGCGTGGCCAGCACTCAACTGCCCGGTTCCGACCAAACGCTGTACTCCCATCGGGAGTGCGAGCAGTCGCAGGGTGTTCGCTACTGCTGAACGCGACTTGCCCACTCGCTTGGCGATCTTGGCCTGGGTGAACTCGAACTCATCTACGAGTTGTTGGTACGCGGCTGCTTCTTCAAGCGCATTGAGATCTTGACGATGCAAGTTCTCTACTAGTGCTTGCTCTAGTGAGGCGGTGTCATCGGCCTCTCGGACAATTACAGGCACGTCTTGTAGACCGGCACGCTTTGCGGCACGCCAACGACGCTCACCGGCAATCAGCTCGTAGCTATCACCGTCACGACGCACGAGCAACGGCTGCAAAACGCCCAGTTCTCGAACCGAATTGGTCAACGAGTCGAGGGTCTCCTCGTCGAAATGATCACGGGGCTGATACTGATTCGCGCGGATCGATGAAACCGCTACCGTCTGAAATGTTGCATCAGGGTCATCGGTGACATCGGATGGAATAAGTGCACCAAGACCTCGGCCAAGGCCGCTTGGACGGTTCATTCTTCTTCTCCTTGATCTGCAGACCGCTCGGTGAGCGCATCCTCTGTCTCTGTGAGCTCGCTATCTGTCTCTGTGAGCTCGCTATCTGTCTCTGTGG
>CAZTDG010000001.1:66108-74915 GCA_964612655.1 uncultured Acidimicrobiales bacterium
TCTGTCTCTGTGAGCTCGCTATCTGTCTCTGTGAGCTCGCTATCTGTCTCTGTGGGCTCGTCATCGCCCTCGTCAAGATCCAATCGACCCATTACCTCGTCCGCCAGGTCTCGATAGGCATGTGCACCACGGTTGTCTGGGTCGAACACGGTTATTGGTTGACCATAGGAAGGCGCCTCCGACAACCGCACAACCCGTGGAATAACGATCTTGCACACTTTGTCCCCGAAGTGTTCGCGCACTTCGTCGACTACCTGACCGGCGAGTTTGGTTCGAGCGTCATACATCACGAGAACGATGGTCGATATATGTAGTTCGGGGTTGAGGCTCTTACGAACCAGCTCAACGTTGCGAACAAGCTGGCCAACACCTTCGAGCGCGTAGTACTCACACTGAATCGGAACCAGAACCTCGGTAGCCGCCACCAACGCATTGATCGTCAGCAGCCCCAACGATGGTGGGCAGTCGATGAACACGAAGTCATAGTCGTCCTTGATCGGAGCCAGAGCATCGATCAGGCGTCGCTCCCGGTTAAACCCCGGTACCAACTCAATCTCGGCACCTGCAAGGTCCAAACTCGAGGGAGCTACGAAGAGGCCTTCGACATCAGCCGCCGGCTCGAGAGTATCCTCCAACGGTGTGTCACCCAACAGCACGTCGTACATGTTCTTCTCAATCGCGCGTGGATTGAGCCCAAGTCCGGTACTGGCATTTGCTTGGGGATCCAAGTCAATAAGCAGAACACGGTTACCCATCTCGGCCAAGGCGGCACCCAGATTTACCGTGGTGGTGGTCTTTCCGACCCCGCCCTTTTGATTGGCGATCGCAATTACCCGCGTGCCGCTAGCTGTTCCCATCGGTTCAGTCATATCTCCCTAACGGTACTATCTAACGATACTCCGGTGGTGGCACATTCTCGATTTTGTCCGTCGCTACGGTCGTCCCGAGGATTAATGTTTCACGTGAAACACTCGAGATCCTTGATTCCACAGGGTGAACGGTCTTCGACCCTACCTGAGCCTCACCCTGCCGGTGACCTGAGCCAACGGAACTAGAAAGTGTTTCACGTGAAACATCCTGAAGCGTCTGGTTGGCGTTGTTTCCCCTAAAACAGCGGGATTTTCCTTGCCCCTTTGCGGGGCAAGGCGGGTAGATCTCGTTCGGTTCGGACAAACCGCAGATACCGACCTGCATCGGTAGTCCATTCCGCTTCTCGGGCCAATCCCGTAGCTATTTCTACCGATTCGGCTGGCCAGCGTTGTTCGAGATCGCCATCAAAGGGCTCACTGGTTACGAGACTTCCCCCGACACGCAAGAATCCGGTTGCGCATTCCGCTGTTTCTCCCGGCGGCCCAAAGGATCGTGCGGTAACCCAGTCTGCCGCTGCACGCAACGATGAATGCGCTGCCTCCGTGGCATCGCCGATAAACACCTCTACTCGATCCGCAAGCTCCAGGCGCCGAACTGCCCGTCTGAGCAGGTCGGTCCGGCCTTGTCGTCGCTCTACCAGGGTCCAGGTGGTCTCTGGGTAGGCGTCGGCGAGAATCAACCCTGGAATCCCTACCCCACTACCAAGATCAATGCAGTGGCCTTGTAGCGCTTCTTCCTGGCCTAAAAACGCAGTGAACCCCATGGCGTGGAGGCCATGGGGTTCACTGTCTCCGCCGATCTGTCCTGCTCGGATTCCTTCCTGCAAGATCTCGTCGGCGCTACGCATAGATGCAGTCTACGAGGTTGGGCGGATCACCACCCGGCGACGAGGCTCTTGACCCTCAGATCCAGTCTCTACACCGTCGACGTCGGTAATCGCATCGTGAACGACCTTGCGGTCAGCAGCACTCATCGGCTCGAGAAGCTTCTCACTGCCGGAGTCTGCTACCTCAGTAGCCAACTTCTGGGCGAAATCGCGCAGCGCTGCGGTTCGACGTACCCGATAACCAGCAACATCGACTCGCAGGCGATCGGTCTTTGCTCCTTCGGCGTTTCGTTGAACAACGGTTCGGGTAAGTTCCTGGAGAGCGTTGAGGGTGTTGCCCTTCGGTCCGACGAGCAGACCCAATTCGTCACCCGATACAGCCAACTCGATCGCCCCATCATCGGCGGGCTCCTCGGTCAAGGCCACCGAACCGGTCATCTCAAAGGTGGTCAGTACCCCTTCGAGGAAGCCAATTGCGACTTCTTCTTGTTCTTCTCTACTTACGGTTGCTTCCATCATGTCCTTCTTCCCCGATATCTTCTCGCTACCAACTGCTGCGGCACCAGCGGTTGCTGCGGCAGCCTTTCCTGAGCTCTTTTGCCCATTGCCATCGTTACGACGACCGTTTTGATTGCTCTTTGCGTTGTTCTGCTTCGAGGATGATCGTCCACCATCACCCTTGCCTGCGTTCGAACGGTTGTTCTGCGACGAGCCGCCCTTCGAATCACCTTGGCCGTTCGAGCCACCCGATGATTTGCTCGCATTCTTTGCGTTATCACCGTTGTTGTTGCCACCCTTGCCGCCGCCGCCACGCTTGCGTTGGCGTGACCGGTTACGGTTTCCGCCATTACGAGAGCGACGCTCGTCCTTCGCGGCCGGTTGGCGCGGTCGAACACGTGCGCGAACCTTGGCTTCGGTCTTTATTCGACCGAATAGGCCCTTTTCAACGTCGTTGACAACATCAAACTCGGCTTCATCGGCCACGATGCCGAGTTGATCGAGTGCATTGCTCTTCGCTTCGTCAAGCGTGCGACCCGATGTTGTTATCCAATCCATCATTACCTCTTCTTTTTCTTACGTGCCTTGGGCTGAACCTGTGTCCGAGCACTAGCACTTCGACCACTTGCATTTCGACCAGGAGCTCCGCTCTTGGCCTTCGCCTTCACCGCCGTCTTCGATTTCGACGAATTCTTTCCGCCGCCGTTCTTGTTTCCGCCGCCATTCTTCGGCTTCTTGTTGCCACCGCCGCCCTTGGAACCGTTGCTTCCGCCCTTGGGGCCCTTGGAACCATTGCCGCCCTTGCCACCACCATCGCCGTCCTTCGGACCCTTCTTCCCGCCACCGTTCTTGTCTGAACCGCCATCATTGCGTTCTTCGCGGCTACGTCGGACCTGTGCGCCCAATGAATCCTCGCCGGAGTAGAACTGGCGAGTGATGTAGTACTGCTGGGCAATTCGGTACAGGTTGGAGACCAAGAAGTAGAACACGATCGCTGCGGGGAGCGTGAACGAGAAGACAGGAAGGAAGAACGGGATGATCTTCATGACCATTTCCTGGGTGGGGTTGATCGGCGCTCCCGTTTGGCGGCGACGGATCATTTGGTGCTGCAACCAACCGCTCACACCAACAACGAGAACCAAAATCAGGTAGGGGAGTGCGGAACTAATGCCGTCACCACTCAAAACCTCGCTGGCAGAGCGTGAAATATCGAAACCGAGTGCTTCCATGCGATTCGAGCTCGAGAGGTCACTAAACAGTTGGCTGTCTCGACTCACAAATGCAGGGTTGAACTGGTTGAGTTCTTGGCTCTCGAACGTGGCGAGGTCCGTGTCGGCGGTGACGTTGCCGGCGGTCGCGCCAATTTGGAACCCGATATCGGTCGCACGACGGGTCAATCCCAAGATCACCCGATACAAGACCAAGAAGATGGGGATTTGGAACAGCAATGGCAAACAGCCACCGACCGGGTTGATGTTGTTCTCCTGATAGAACTCCATCAACTCCTTGTTTTGCGCCTCCTTCTCGTCCTTGTCGTACTTGTCCTGAATAGCCTTGAGTTCTGGCTGCAACAGCGACATCTGGAGCTGCGAACGAGTGCCCTTGAGTGTGAGCGGCGTCGAGACGATCAGCACCACCAAGGTCAACAGGACGATCGCTACTACATAGGAGTTATTTATGTCGTAGAGGAAGGAAAGTAGATTCGCGAGGAGATCGAACATCAGTTCGCCTTTCGAACAGGTACGGGGTCATAGCCATGACCACCCCAGGGATGACACCGGCAGATCCGCTTCACACCGAGCCACGTGCCACGAACAAACCCGTAGGAGCTAATGGCTTCGTCGGTGTAGAGCGAGCACGACGGTGAATAACGACAAGTTGGAGGTCGAGTGACCGACCAGGAGCGATACAGCGCGATGAGCCGACGGGCGAAGGCGGCCATATCAGCCGGTTTCCATTGATTTATCAATGTTTGTCATGGTCTCAACGAGTTGATCACGCAGTTCGGCGTAGGTCCGCCCAACCGCACTTGGGTATACGACAATCATGGCCGCGTGTACACAGGTTGAGCGTTCACCCACAATCTCATTCATTACCGCCCGGAGGCGACGCCGAATTCGATTGCGCACGACCGCATTACCAACCTTGCGTGAAATCGAGAACGCCACTTGAGGCGAATCTGTTCCTGAACCAGCCAGATATCGGATTCGGAGATCTCGAGATTTCACAGTGCGACCGTCAGCAAATACTTCGCCGATGGTCGCTCGGTCGGAAATACCCGAGATCAAGCAGCCAGCTTGTGACGACCCTTGCGGCGCCGGTTTTTAAGGATTTCTCGGCCAGCACGAGTGGACATGCGTGATCGGAAACCATGCTTCTTCGCCCGCTTGCGGACATTTGGCTGATACGTGCGCTTCATCTCAATCTCCAGTATTGGTGAGCGAAGGGCGATGCATGCACGTCATACCTACGAGGTTGAACGTGCTGTCGAAGTAGGGACGCACCTGCATCCAACGCGAAAGAAGAACCTCGCAATACTAGCCACTTCTGCCACGATTTCAACAGCTTTGTTCCGTTCGCTCGCGCGATTCGACAGCGCTAGATATTTGCGCGAGCGTCGCGAGAACGAGGGCGTAGTCGCGCGAGATTCCAACGATTTTGGACGATTTCCACATCCAGTTGGCATTGAGCGCGAAGGCGCGCGAGGGTTGCAAGATCAGTCGCTGTCCACACCTGTGGAGAGGGCTGTGGAAAGAGGTAGTACCGCACAAATGCGTGAAGCAGTTCAACTCTGGGAAAGCTGCTCGGCGCTTATACGCGCGCAGGTGTCAGATGCGGTGTGGAACACTACATTTCACAACATCGAAGCAGTGGACCTCACCACGGACGAAATCATCGTGGTCGTACCTTCCCAAATCATCAAAGAACGTATTGAGGCCCGCTATCTAGCGATTGTTCGCGACGCCATCACCGAGACTCATCAAGCTCCTTTGCACATGTCACTCCAGGTACGTGCAGACGACACGGCCGGTCTCGACGAGCAAACCCTGCTCGGGCTCGATTCAACGGTTTTGGACCTCACCGAAGACGATCCGCGTCTAAATGTGCAACTTCCTGACGTTTCAACGATCGAACCCTCGCCGACGGATCCGGTCACCGAACTTCCCGGTCGTCCTCCTGAAGGCGGCGACCAGTACACCTTCGATGCCTTTGTTACCGGCACGGGAAACCGCTTCGCCCACGCAGCAGCCCTTTCGGTTGCCGAAACACCGGCGAAGTCCTACAACCCGCTGTTTATCTACGGAGACGCTGGGCTCGGCAAGACCCACTTGCTTCGAGCCATCGAGAACTACGTCAACACGCACTATCCGCATTTTTCGGTGCGATACGTGTCGACCGAGACGTTCTTGAACGATTTCGTCGACGCCATTCGTCAGAACACCACCATTCAGTTCAAACGCCGATACCGAGAGATCGATGTTCTGCTCGTAGACGACATTCAGTTCGTGGAGGGTAAAGAAGGACTCCAAGAAGAGTTTTTCCATACGTTCAACACATTGCACCAGGCAAACCGCCAAATCGTGCTTACGTGTGATCGCCCACCAGACAGCATTCCTACCTTGGAAGATCGGCTCCGCAGCCGGTTCAAGATGGGGTTGATCACCGACATTCAGCCACCTGATGTGGAGACCCGCCTCGCGATCCTCCATAAGAAGGCCGAGAACGCCAAGGTCGACATCCCTCATGATGTGCTGATGTTCATCGCAGAACGAGTCAAAGACAACATCCGAGAGCTCGAAGGTGCGCTCACTCGCGTTACCGCCTTCTCGAACCTCACCGGTGAGCCTCTGACAATCGATATGTGCCAGCGAGTGCTCAGTGATCTGCTCACGGCGAAACAACCCCGTCAGATCACTCCCGCAATGATTCTCACCGAAACCGCAGACATGTTCGGTTTCACCATCGAGGAGATCATCGGCGCATCACGGCGACGGCCACTCGTAACCGCACGCCAGGTAGCGATGTATGTCTTCCGGGAGGCAACTGAGCTTTCCTACCCGGCTATCGCGAGAGAATTTGGTGGCCGTGACCATACGACGGTGATTCACGCTGTCGACAAGATCACCAATCTGATGGCGGAACGTCGGCAGATCTATGACCAGGTCACCGAACTAAATGCTCGACTCCGATCGAGCTAAGTACAACCATTCGCGCGGAAAGTGTTCACAGGCAGTGGAAAACATGGGGATAACTGCAACATCGCTTGGTCACAACCATGTGTGCGGCGACGCTTCATCTGTGGAACTCGCCTTGCTCATCCACCGCGCGGATGTTCGATCACACCTTTTCTGTGGAATCGGTGGACAAAACCTGAACGCGAAATCGTTCAATTTCCGGCCAAAAACGACTATCGTCCACAATCCACACACCTACTGCTGCTTACTACCGAATCCAATCCAACTCGATTGAGAAATGTGGAAAGATGAAATTTCGATGTGAACGTGATGTTCTGCTCGACGCCCTGAGCACCGCTGGACGAGCCGTCGGCGGACGTGCAGGCAACGTTGCCCTAAGCGGACTCCATCTTGAGCTCGCTGGTGATTCCCTACGTGTCACCGGTTCTGACCTAGACATGACGATCGCCCAATCGGTGGTCGTAGCTGGAGACACCGACGGGATCGTTGTCGCACCTTCGAAACTGATTGCCGACATCGTGCGGGCTCTCGGGCCTGGTGCGGTTGATGTCGTCGTCGATGGCGAAGAGATTCAGATCACCGCTGGTCGATCCGAGTTCTCGATGCGGACGATTCCCGCAGATGACTTCCCTCGAGTCGGATCTCCCGAAGGCGATGAGGTAACGCTGAGTGCAGCAGCGTTGTCTGATGCGTTGACCCAAGTCGTCAAAGCAGCATCAGGCGATGACTCTCGACCGATCCTGACCGGTGTGTTGTTAGCTGCTGAGGGTGAAGGCTTGCGATTGGTCTCCACCGACTCCTATCGATTAGCCGTGCGAGATCTCCCCGGTACTTCTGTGCTCGACGGTGACCAATCAGTTCTGGTGCCTTCGCGAGCACTGGCTGAACTGAATCGTGTCTTTGGAGAAAACGACGAAGTGTCGTTGCGGCTGGGCGAACGCGACGCCAGTTTCGAAGTTGGTGGCACCCAGGTGGTCACTCGACTCATCGAGGGAGAGTTTCCGAACTACCGCGGTCTTATCCCTGAGAGCTATCCCAATGAGCTCACCGTCAATCGAGCGGAGTTGCTCGAAGCGGTTCGTCGTGTGCGGCTAATGGCCCAAGAAGCCACTCCGATTCGTCTGAGCATGCGAGCCGACGCGCTGGAGCTCGTCGCGGTAACCCAAGACGTCGGTCAGGCCCAAGAAGTACTGGATGCGAGCTACACCGGTGAGGAACTGACGGTTGCATTCAACCCCGATTATCTAATCGATGGCATTGAAGTCACACGAGGCGACGAGGTTGCACTCCAGACCGTCGATCCGTTAAAGCCTGCGGTAATGCGCGGCGCCGAATCACAAGACTTCCTGTATCTATTGATGCCGGTACGAGTGTCGTAAACAGCAATCGCGCTATTGCGCGATCTGACGTCCACTAGAACGGTCGATTGCTGTAGCCAAGTCCAGATCGAGTTGTGTGACGCCGACGGGATCGTGCGTCGCTAGATCGACGACCACCCGGTTGTAGACATTGCTCCACTCAGGATGATGATCGATGCGTTCGGCCACTAGAGCTACCTCGGTCATACACGCGAACGCCGAAACGAAATCCGGAAAGGTCAGCTCACGGTGCAACTTGCCGGAGGTGAGATCCCAGTCTGGGTGAAGCAACGCCATTGCTTTCACGATGTCGTCCATGTCGAGTACGGGAGGTCGGCTCATAGATGTGAGCTTGCCACAACCCAAAGGTGGACGTGGCTCAAAACGGGCGAAGCCCCGCCCCCCTGAGTAAGGGGAGCGGGGCTTTCATTACCCACCAACTAGAGAGTTAGATCTCGCATCGTGTTGCGATTTCGCTTACGCCAGCAGCGTCAGCGACACAGGTGTCGACGCCGCCGCCACCGTTGTAGGTATCTACGCCAGCGCCACCGTTGAGGATGTCGGGACGAGTACCACCGATGAGGGTGTCGTTGCCGTTGCCACCGTCGATGGTGTCAGCCTTTTGACCGCCACGGAGGATGTCGTCACCTGCACCACCTTCGATGGTGTCGGTACCTTCGTTGCCACGGATAGCGTCGTCGCCAGCGCCACCGATGAGGGTGTCCTTGCCTCGACCACCAGCGATGATGTCATCGCCGTCCTGGCCGTATACAACGTCCCTACCTTGGCCTGCTTCGATGATGTCATCGCCTGCGCCGCCGAACACAACGTCCTGGCCGTCGCCAGCGATGATGGTGTCGTCGCCGCCTTCGCCGCAGATCACGTCGAAGCCGTCTCCCGCAACGATTCGATCGTTACCTGGAGTACCCAAGATCACGTCGTTACCGGCGGTTGGAACCTGACCGAGGTTGAGGTTGACGGTTACATCAAGACCACCACATTGAAGCGTGGGCGTTGGTGCTGGGGCTGGGGCCGGTGCTGGCACGGTTGGTGCTGGAG
>CAZTDG010000002.1:0-14856 GCA_964612655.1 uncultured Acidimicrobiales bacterium
GCCTGCGGCCGCAGGCCCGGCATTCGGTAGCGGTTCGATCATGTACATGCGTCCGCCGCGCCCCATGAGACGAGGGAGCGTATTGACGACCATTACGAATGGAACGTAGATGAGACAAACCAGTGCAGCGCCGATGCGATGGGCTATCGGCCTCGGCATCTTTGACTTTCGGGAAAGTCGGAACCGGTCACGCAACGTAAGGCGCCTCGTCGAATATCCGTGTTCGCTGAACAGGTACCGAATGCCCTTACGCGACGACGGCCACATGGAGCGCACACCGAGGATCGCCTCGATCCCGAGGGGACCGCGGTCGAAGACCTGGAGTTGCTCAACTATGGAGCCCACCTCATTCTCGTTTTCCACCGTCCACGACTCCACCGAGGAGCCTGCGCCGCGTTTCGCCATGGCTCCATTGTAGTGAAGCCCCCGACTTAGCGGAAGAGCTTGCCCTCCAGGCAGCTACGACAAGCAGCTGTTGACGATCGCCTCGGCTGCGGCGACCTTGTCTTCGGCCAACGTCACAGCGCGTCCGATGACGAGCAGATCTGAGCCTGCGTCGAGCGCCGCTTTCGGCGTAGCGACCTTCACCTGGTCGTGGGTGTCGGCACCCTCGGGACGAATCCCTGGGGTGACCGCCATCAGGCGAGGGGCGTAGCTCTTCGCGTCTTTGACGTCGCCCGCTCCAAGAACCAGACCGGCCATTCCCGCTTCGACCGCGTCCATGACTCGCTTGGGCATGATGTGCTCAGGGGCAGCAGCGTCGGAGGTCAACACCGTGATCGCCAGCGGCTTGGGCTCTTCGAGACCAGCGTTTGACGCACCGGTCCGCAAACCTTCAGCACCAGCCTTGAGAACGTCTACGCCACCTTGAGCGTGGTACGTCGCGTAGGTGACACCAAGGGCACCGAGTACCCGAGATGCTTTCTCGACGGTGGTTGGGATGTCGTACATCTTCAGGTCGAGGAAGACGTCGTAGCCCATGCCGATCAACGTTCCGATCGCGTCGGTTCCGGCGGCGCTAAAGAGTTCCAGGCCTACCTTGGCCACACCGAACCATGGAGACAGCGCCTTGGCGAGGCGAACGGCCTCGACAAGGTCATCGACGTCGAGTGCAACACACAGACTGTTGCGGAGTTCTTCTGGTACTTCGGTCATTGTTCTTCCTCGGTCAACAATCGCCGCGATTAGCGATCTTTGTGGGCGGTTCCGATGAGATCAGCGACCCGATCGATTCCCTGCTCATCACACCAGGCGATGAGTTCGTCCTTTATTCGCATGGTGGCTCGCGGATCTGCAAAATTTGCTGTCCCTACCTGAACCGCAGAGGCACCGGCTCGAAGGTACTGCACAGCGTCTTCTGCGGTGGCGATACCCCCAACGCCGACGATGGGCAGATCCGGGTAGGTGCTCGCGACGTCGAATACGGCCCGGAGTGCAACGGGGCGTATTGCCGGACCGGACACACCTCCGCCTCCCCCGCCCAATACCGGGTCTCCAGTTTTGGGGTCGAGCACCAACCCGATGAGGGTGTTCGTCAGCGTGACGGCATCGACGCCAGCCTCAGCAGCTGCACCTGCGATCTCGGTGATGTTGGACACCGTCGGGCTTAGCTTCGCCCAACGGGCCACGTTGAGGGCCTTCGTCGCCTCCACCACCGAGGCGGCACCTTCACAGGTGTGGGCGAACATCTTCTTGCCGTCTTTGAGGTTCGGGCACGACACGTTCAGCTCTACGGCAGTCAGCTCATCTTGAATTGGAAGGAGCGCTTCTGCGGCTTCGGCGTATTCCTCGCTGGTTCGCCCCCAAATGCTCACCACTACGCGAGCTCCGGCCTTGCGCAACGCTGGCAGCTCGTCGTCAATCCACCCCTGAACTCCGGGGCCTTGCAGACCGACGCTGTTCATCATGGCTCCGGGCAGCTGCACCACCCGAGGCGACGGGTTTCCGGGCCACTCCATCACCGACAACGACTTCACCACTAGGGCGCCGAGATTGGCCAGGTCGAAATAGGCCGACAGTTCGGCCCCGTGTCCGGCCGTACCCGAAGCCGTCATGATCGGATTCGGAAGGTCTACCGAGCCCACAGACGTCGTCATATCGACCGATGAACCCGAAGGGTTCACGGACGTCCGTCGCTTTTGCAAACGACGCAGGCTTGGCGATGTCGCCACTAGGAGGTTGCTCCGGCGTGGTATTCCTGCAGCGAGCGCACCCGCAATGGTGTCGCAAGCCAGTCGGTCATGCCGTTGGCCGCAGCCATGGCCGCCGAGCCAGTGGTGAGGAGCGGAATGCCCTTCGCCCCAGCAGCGGCACGGATGTAGGCGCCATCGGCGCGAGGTCCCCTACCGCGAGGACTATTCACGACCAACTGGATCTTGCCTGCGTCGATCAGGTCGACGGCCGTCGGGCCCTCGATGTCTTGACCATCGGAGGTCACCTTCGCTATGCGCTCGGCTACTTCGACACCAGCTTCGCTGAGAGCGTCGGCCGTGCCGGATGTGGCAACGATGTCGAAACCGAGCGACACGAACTGTTTCGCTGCGATGATGCCCATTTCCTTGTCCCGATCTGCGAGCGACATGAAGATGGTCCCAGACTCGGGCAGCGTGCCACCGGCAGCCATCTGGCTCTTGGTGAACGCAAGGCCGGTCGTGGCGTCGATGCCCATCACTTCGCCCGTCGAGCGCATCTCTGGCCCGAGGAGCGGGTCGGCATCGGGGAATCGGTTGAATGGCAACACCGCTTCCTTCACCGACACATGGCCGGTGATCGGCGCCTTCAGGAGTCCTTCGGTCCGCAACTCTTCGAGCGTGGCGCCGAGCATGACGCGGGCTGCGATCTTTGCGAGCGGGACGCCCGTGGCCTTCGCGACGAACGGCACGGTGCGAGAGGCACGCGGGTTCGCCTCGATGACGTACACGTCATTGTCCTTCACGGCGAACTGCACGTTGATCAGACCGATGACCTCGAGTTCCGTCGCGATCTTCGATGCGTACTCCTCGAGGGTCTCGATAATTGCCGCCGGGAGGTGCGGTGGAGGGATCACGCACGCCGAGTCGCCCGAGTGCACACCGGCCTCTTCGACATGTTCCATGACCGCACCGATGATCACTTCACCGGTGTTGTCTCGGATGGCGTCGACGTCGACTTCGATCGCGTCCTCGAGGAACCGATCGATCAAGACCGGACGCTCCGCAGAAAGCCCACCTTCACGGCCGAGGGTTCCGAACGCTGCGAGTTGTTCCATTGCGGCTCGCAAGCCGTCGTCGTCATAGACGATCTCCATTGCACGGCCACCGAGCACATAGCTCGGGCGGACCAACGCTGGGTAGCCGATGTCGCCGATCACCGCGAGTGCGCCCTCGGTGTCGGTTGCCGTGTTCCCCGGAGGCTGCGGGATGCCAATGCGCTCACACAAGGCGTTCCACTCCTCCCGATCTTCTGCGAGGTCGATCGACTTCGGTGACGTGCCCGCGATCAGTTCTGCGGGCAGGTCGTTCGCGAGCTTCAGCGGCGTTTGACCGCCGAGCGAAACGATGATTCCCATCGGCTCTTCGGCGTCGATGATGTTGGTGACATCTTCGAGTGTCAGCGGTTCGAAGTAGAGCCGGTCGCTCGTGTCGTAGTCCGTCGAAACGGTCTCAGGGTTGCAGTTGACCATGATGGTCTCGAACCCAGCGTCGGCAAGCGCGAAGCTCGCATGGACACAGCAATAATCGAACTCGATGCCCTGCCCGATGCGATTGGGGCCAGAGCCAAGGATCATGACCTTTGGGCGATCCGACGGACGCACCTCGCTGTCATCTTCCCAGGTCGAGTAGTGATACGGGGTTTCCGCTGCGAATTCGGCACCGCAGGTGTCGACCGTCTTGAACGTCGGCTCGATGCCCTGAGCTTTACGCGCTGCACGGACGTCGGCCTCCGACGCCGACCACAGATAGGCGAGCTGACCATCGGAGAAGCCGAGCTGTTTGATCCGCTTCCATTGGCGGGCGCTCGTGTCAGCCATCGGCGTAGCTTCGATCGCCTGGCGCTCTTCGGTGATCCGCAACATCTGATCGAGGAACCATGGATCGACCTTGGTTAGCTCGTGCACCTCATCGACCGTCTTGCCACGGCGCAGCAACGCCTCCAGCTTGAAGATTCGGTCCGGTGTTGGAATGTTGGCCTCTTCCATGAGCTGGTCGAGGTCCATGTCATCAAACTCGGCTTCGCCTGGGTCACCGTTCAGACCTAGGCGACCCAACTCGAGCGAGCGCAAGCCCTTTTGTAGTGACTCGGGGAAGGTACGCCCGATCGCCATTGCTTCGCCCACCGACTGCATCTGGGTACCGAGGACGCCCGACGTGCCGGGGAACTTCTCGAACGCCCACCGAGGAACCTTGGTCACCACATAATCGATGGTGGGTTCGAAGCTGGCCGGGGTTTCCTTGGTGATGTCGTTCTCGATCTCGTCGAGGGTGTAGCCAACGGCGAGCCGGGCGGCGATCTTTGCGATCGGGAAGCCGGTGGCCTTCGACGCGAGCGCAGAAGAGCGCGACACCCGGGGATTCATCTCGATGACGACCTGACGGCCGGTCGCTGGGTCGACGGCGAACTGGACATTCGAGCCGCCGGTCTCCACGCCGACGCGGCGCATGACCGCGAACGACGCGTCACGCATCCTTTGCAGCTCGACGTCGGTCAACGTTTGCGCTGGCGCCACGGTGATCGAGTCGCCCGTGTGCACACCCATCGGGTCGATGTTCTCGATCGAGCACACAACCACCTGGTTGTCCGCGTGGTCACGCATGACCTCGAGCTCATATTCCTTCCAGCCCTTGATCGACTCTTCGATCAGGATCTCACCGATGGGGCTGGCGGCGATGCCTGTTGAGGCGACGTGCTCGAATTCTTCGGGGGTTTCGGCGATGCCGGTTCCTTTGCCGCCCAGGATGTAGGCGGGACGGATGATGACAGGCAGTCCGAGCTCGTCTTTGATCTCCCGTGCGCGATCCATGTCGTGGGCGATGCCCGACTTGGGCACATCGAGGCCAATCTCGATCATGGCCTGCTTAAACTTGTCACGGTTCTCGGCGGTGTCGATGGCTACCTCGTCGGCGCCGATCAGCTCCACGTTGTGGGCGTCGAGGATTCCTGCTCGCTGCAGGTCCATCGAAAGGTTCAGTGCGGTCTGGCCGCCGAGGGTCGGCAGCAACGCATCTGGCTTTTCTTTGGCGATGATCGCCTCGAGCACGGGCACGGTAAGCGGCTCGACATAGGTGGCATCCGCGAAGTCGGGGTCCGTCATGATCGTGGCCGGGTTCGAGTTGGCCAGGATGACGCGGTAGCCCTCCTCCCGAAGGACTCGACAGGCCTGGGTTCCGGAGTAATCAAACTCACAGGCCTGCCCAATAACGATCGGGCCCGAACCGATCACCAGGATTGATTGCAGATCTTCGCGCTTAGGCATGGAAGTCCTCCATCAGGTTTTCGAAGTCATCAAAGAGATAGCGGCTGTCGTGTGGGCCAGGGCCCGCTTCGGGGTGGTACTGCACACTGAAGGCCGGCACATCGGTGCAGCGGATTCCCTGCACTGTTTGGTCGTTGAGGTTGATGTGGGTCAGCTCGGCGGGAACGCTTGCGAGCGACTCCTCGGTGACCGCGTAGTTGTGGTTCTGCGAGGTGATCTCGACCTTGTCGTCGGACAAGCGCTTCACCGGGTGGTTGCCACCGTGGTGCCCGAAGGGAAGCTTGAACGTTTCGGCACCGATAGCCGCCGAGAGCAGCTGATGGCCAAGGCAGATGCCGAAGACCGGCACCTGGCCGAGCAGTTCGCCGATCGTGTCACGTAGATGGCTGAGCGGTTCGGGGTCACCCGGGCCGTTGCTCAAGAAGACGCCGTCAGGGTTGCGCGCCATGATGTCGGCCGCGGAGGTTCCCGCTGGCACCACCTCGACGTTTCCAAGACGGGTCAGCTGATCGAGGATCGACGTCTTGATTCCAAAGTCCAGCGCCACGATCCGTCGATCGCCGTCGCCGGTCACGGTGTAGGGCTCGGCGCAGGTGACGGTCGCGACCAGGTCGATGCCATCGGTCCCGGGCTCCGCCTTTGCAGCGGCGAGCAACGTCGCCTCGTCTGCGGTCCCGAACGCTCCTGGCATGGCGCCTAGGTCTCGGATGTGGCGGGTGAGGCGCCGGGTGTCGATTCCGGCGATGCCCGCCAAGTTCTGTGCGATGAGGTAGTCGTTGAACTCCCCAACGCTCCGGTAGTTACTCGCTCGCCGAGCCGGGTCACGAATGATCACGCCACGGCAGAACGCTCCACGGGACTCCGGGTCGTCGTTATTGACGCCATAGTTCCCGATGTGTGGGTAGGTGAACGTGATGATCTGACCGGCGTAGGACGGATCGGTGATCACCTCCTGGTAGCCGGTCATGACGGTGTTGAACACCACCTCACCCGTACTAACCCCATCGGGCGCCGATGCCCCGATTGCTTCACCTTCGAACACGGTGCCGTCGTGAAGCACCAGCGCAGCTTCTCTGATCGTCATGTGTGTTTCCTCACTTGGTTGCAACTCCATCAGCGACGACGAGATCGCCTTCATAGATCGTGTGGGTGACTTTGCCCGTGACTTCTCGGCCGTCATAGGGCGAGTTGTGGCTGCGGCTAGCCATTGCGTGTCCATCGATCGTCCAGGTTTGGCCCGGATCGATGACGGCCAGGTTGGCCCGGTTGCCCGACGCCAAGAGCGAACCGTGGCGATCACCGATGCCCGCAATCTCGGCAGGCCGGGTGCTCATTAGCTCGACGACTCGCTCGATTGGCAGGTCGAGCTCTGTTAGGGCGATCGCAAAGGCGCTCTCGAAGCCGAGCACTCCCGTCGGCGCCTGGTCGAATGGAAATTCTTTCGTGTGTGGCTCGTGGGGAGCGTGGTCGGTCACGATGCAATCGATCGTGCCTTCGGCCAGCCCGGCGCGAATAGCGGCGACGTCGTCGTCGGTCCGTAGGGGCGGGCTCACTTTGAACACCGGGTCGTAGTTCGCGCATGCGGCGTCGGTCAAGGTGAAGTGATGGGTCGTGACCTCTGCGGTCACCGCGAGGCCCTCCGCTTTCGCTGACCGCACCAGTTCAACAGAACCTGCGGTGGAGATGTGCTGGAAGTGCAGTCGTGCGCCGGTCATTCGAGCCAGGGCGATATCTCGCGACATCATGAGAGTCTCGGCCTCGCTCGGTTGGCCCTTCATGCCGAGCCGAGTGGCCCACTCCCCTTCATGCATATGCCCGCCAGCGGTGAGTGCCTCAACTTCGCAGTGCTGAGCAAGGACTACCGGAGAGCCTCCGGTAACGACGTGTAGTCCGGTGGCGTACTCCATGATCGAGCGCATGATGGCTGGGTCCTGCACGCCCCGACCAGCATCGGAGAAAATGCGAACTCCCTCCGCAGCGAGTTCCCCCATCGGCGCCAGCAATTCGCCCTTGCGCCCTACGGTGAGCGCGGCTGCAGGTACGACTTCACAAAGCGCCCGCTCGGCGATCTTGCGAACATCTCGTACGAGTGACAGCGAATCAATTGCCGGTTCGGTATCGGGCATCGCTACTACCGCGGTGTACCCACCGAGCGCTGCGCCTCGGGAGCCGGTTTCGATCGTTTCGGCTTCCTCATGGCCCGGCTCGCAAAGGTGGGCATTGAGGTCGACCAGCCCCGGGATGATGACTGCGCCGGTGGCGTCGATCACGTCGGCATCGCGTGGAATGGGGATGTCGGAGCCGATTCCAGCGATTGTTGAACCGGTCACGAGGACATCGGCTTCTACCATGCCGTCGGCTGTGAGGACTTTGGCGCCCGTGATAGCGATGCTCATGACGCACTCGCATTCTGGTTTCGGTCTGCGGCAGCCGAGCCGACCACGAGATACAGCACGGCCATTCGAACAATCACGCCGTTCGCTACTTGGTTGAGCACTCGCACTCGGGGATCTTGGGTGACCTCAGGTGAGATCTCGATACCGCGGTTCATCGGCCCTGGGTGCATGATCAGCGACGACGCTGGCAGCTTCTTCGCCCGGTCGAGGGTCAACCCAAACGCTCGGTGGTACTCGCCCAACGATGGCACGAGCGCCTGGTTCATACGTTCGTGCTGCATACGCAAGAGATAGAGAACGTCGGTATCGGCCAGTACTGAATCCAGGTCGTAGGAAACGGTGGCTCCGAGCGCCTCGACGTGAGTCGGTAGCAGCGTCGGCGGGGCCACCAAGGTGACCTCAGCGCCGAGGAGCTTGAAGGCTTCGATGTTGCTGCGAGCGACTCGGGAGTGGCGGATATCGCCGACGATGGCGACCTTTTGACCTTCGAAGGAACGCCCCTCAGCACGGATCGTGTAGCAGTCCAGCAAGGATTGGGTCGGGTGAGCGTGCCACCCGTCGCCGGCGTTGATGACCGATGCTTTCGCCCAACGTGCGATCTGTTGGGGGGCACCCGAGGATCGGTGCCGGACGATGATCGCGTCGACGCCCATCGCTTCGATCGTCTCGACCGTGTCGCGTAAGGATTCCCCTTTGTTGACAGACGACGATGAGGCGCTGAAGTTCATCACGTCAGCAGAAAGCCGTTTCGCTGCGGTCTCAAACGATGTTCGTGTGCGGGTGGAGTCCTCAAAGAACATCGACGCCACGGTCTTGCCCCGCAATGCGGGCACTTTGGGGATCGGCCGAGCGCAGACTTCGGCGAAGCTGTCGGCGGCATGCATGATCTCGTTGATGCCGTCGACGCCAATTTGGCCGATCGTGAGCAGGTCCTTCACGAGTCGCCCTCCCGTGTGCCTTCCTCGACCACTACTCGTTCGCCGAGTTCCACACCTTCGAGGGTGACTCGAACGCTCTCATCTTTCGAGGTCGGCAGATTCTTGCCGATGTAGTCGGGCCGGATCGGTAGCTCGCGGTGTCCACGGTCGACGAGCACGGCAAGCTGAATCGTGCTCGGGCGTCCGAAATCGGTGACGGCGTCGAGAGCGGCTCGAACGGTTCGGCCCGTGTAGAGCACGTCGTCGCACAGGACGACGTGTTTGTCGGTCACCGAGAACGGGATTTGGGTTACCTCGGGAAGAACCGCCGACGTTGCGATGTCGTCGCGATGAAAGCTCGTATCGACGCTGCCGAGGGGAACTTCTGCATCCTCGATGGAGGACAATGCGGTTGCGAGCGCCTCCGCGATAGGAACGCCACCGCGCTCCAAGCCGATGAGCACGACGTCGTCCAAACCATGGTTACGCTCGATGATCTCGTGAGCCATGCGCTTGATCGCACGAGAGATCTCGTCGGTGTCGAGCACTTGCGTGCGGGGAACGAAACGGTGAAGACCACCTCTACCGAAAGCGACCGCACTCGGGCGCCGGAGATCTGCCTCAGCCACGTTTCCTCCTGCTCGTTCCAGCCTCACGGGACCGGTTTTACGAACAAATTTCACGGTAGTGGTTTGCACGACAAATCGCGCCACCAGAGCCAAGATTTATGTCACTTCGGCAGCGCAGCCGCGCCCAGATCTAGAAACGGTGTACGAATGCTCGACGGTTCGACTGGGTGGGCAGTTCTGGCCATCGGGCGCTCTCAAGAAGTGCGATGGTTCGTTCGTTGGCGGGATCGACTAGAGCGACAAGGCCCTGCAGCTCCAACTGCGCTCCCAGCGCGACACCGAGCTCAAGCATGGTTGATCCAAGCCCTTGCCCTCGATGCTCCGCACCGATCCAAAAGCCGATCTCTGCGAGCTGTCGTTCACGGTTGACCTGCAGTCCGATCTCACCGACCAGCGCACCATCGCGTTCGATGACCGCGTCGATGCCGGCATCATCGCTGGTTTGCACGGCGGCTCCGGTGATCCAGGCATCTGCGAATTCGTGGGACGGAACCGGCGGCACCGGGTTCCACTGTGCAATCTCGGGGTCGTTCCACGCCGCGACCAGCGCGTCGACATCGGAGGTTCGCCACGTCCGAAGTCCCAAACCCGCAATCGGATCGATCACGGCACAAATCTCCACCATGGAGCGATTCGCCATCGCTTCTTACTCGCTTCGATGCAACGAGCCCAACTTGACCAGGATCCCGTTGATGAACGGCGCTGAGCGCTCGGTGGAGTACTCGTTTGCAAGTGCAACCGCTTCGGACACGACCGCGGTCGTGGGAACGTCGGGGCTATGAAGCAGCTCCCAAAGCCCCATCCGAAGAATGGATCGATCGATACCCGCCATGCGGGCAACCGACCAGTCCTCTGCGACCTCGTCGAGTTGGTCATCGAGCTCGGTCAGGTGCTCGGCAACGCCAACAGCAATCTGGGTTGAATAGTCTTGGTCGTCGGCTCGGTTGCGTTCGACGACTTCGTCGAAACCATCACCGGTCATGTCCACTTCGTATAACAGCGCGAGCGCAACCTCTCGGTCCTCGCGGCGTGAGAGCTGAAAAGGATCGTTCACGCTCGCGACTTGTATTCGCCGGTCGCGGTGTCGACCTTCACGACATCACCAATGTTTACGAACAGCGGTACCTGAATGGACTTGCCCGTCTCGAGTGTGGCGGGCTTCGTGCCACCTGACGAGCGATCACCCTGCAAGCCTGGTTCGGTTTCGGCGATGGTCAATTCGACCGTGGGCGCAATGTCGGTGCCGATAATTTCCTCGCCGTAAAACAGCATGGTGGCTGTTCGTCCATCGATGAGATAATCCGCATTGTCGCCGAGTGCTTCGGGGGTGACATTGCGTTGGTCGTAGCTTTCGTTGTCCATGAAGACGTACTCGCTACCGTCCTTGTAGAGCAGTTGCATGTCGCGCTTATCGATCAGTACGCGCTCGACCTTCTCGCCTGCCCGGAACGTGCGGTCTACCGTCGAACCGGAGCGAACGTTGCGCAACGTCGTTCGCACAAATGCTGGCCCCTTCCCCGGCTTTACGTGCTGGAAGGACTGGACCTGCACCAAGTCGCCGTCGAGGTCGAGGTGCATTCCGTTCTTTAGATCGTTGGTGGTGATAGCGGGCATGACACTCCGTTCGAGCCGGGGCTACAGATCGATGACCGGCTGCTTAGGCGTGTGCGTCAAAGCCTGGGAACCGGTGGCGGTTACGAGCACCGTGTCCTCCCAACGCACCCCTCCCACGCCGGGAAGGTACACGCCAGGTTCGACGGTGATCACATGGCCAGGGGCGAGCGTACCAGTGGCGGTGGCTAGCACCCACGGAGCCTCGTGAATATCGAGACCAACCCCGTGGCCGGTGCCGTGGGTAAACCACTCCCCCAAACCAGCGGACTCGAGCGATGACCGGCAGGTCGCATCGATCTCACTGGACTCGACGTCGGGCTTCACCGCGGCTACCCCTGCGGCTTGGGCAACCTCCACAGCATCGAGGAGTTCTCGTTGCTGGTCGGTGGGTTGTCCAAGAACGAATGTGCGGGTCATATCGGATCGATAGCCAGCGACCATCGCCCCAGCATCGACGATCACCAAGTCTCCGGCCTGAAGTTCCCGAGAGCCCGTGGCATGGTGCGGGCGGGATGCGTTGGGACCGCCGGCAACGATCGGGTCATAGGCGACGTCGTCGCCACCGCAACGCTGAACCGCTTCAGCGAATGCCCATGCAACATCGCGTTCGGTACGCCCCGGCACCATGTTGTCAATCACGGCAGTGAACGCGGAGTCGGTCACTTCGCACGCACGGCGAATGTGTGCCAGTTCCTCATCGTCCTTTTGTGCCCGCTGCGTTTCGACGAGCCCGTGGGTTGGTGCACATCGGTCGTCACCCAGCCCTTCGGTGATCTCTCGAGCCTTGGCCCAACTGAGGTGTTCGGCTTCGAGTGCCAAGGACTCCGCACCGGCGACTAGCTCGGGCAGGTGGCTCCACAACGGCGTCGAGGCGATCTGCACATCGAGGCCGGGTTCATCTCGAAGCTCATCGACGACGCGCTCGGCGTAGCGAGCATCGGTGACCACGACAGCCGTCGCGTCTGCCCGGACGAGCAGATAGCCGCTCGTTCCGCTGAACCCGCTGAGATATCGAATGTTCGACGGCGAGGTTACCAACAAGGCATCGTGGCCACCTGCGGCGAGCTGATCCGCAAGGGTGGTGAGCCTGCTCACGAAAGCCAGGCTTCGTAACTGGTTTCGAGGGTTGCTACCTCGACGTCGTTTACGACCTCGCAGCCCCGTGGTCCGTCGAGGATGAAGGTGAGGCTGGTGAGCGCCTTCTTGTCACGTTGCATCACCGCGAGCAGGTCGCCGAAGTCGTGGGCGGTCTGCGGTTGCGACGCAAGCCCGTAACTATCTAGGACGCGTTGGTGTTCGTCGACCCGCTCGTCATCGATGCGTCCCATCGACTTCGCCACGGCTGCCGCATAGCCAATCCCGATTCCGACCGCTTCGCCGTGCAGGAGCTCGTGGTCGCCCACGGTTTCGAGGGCATGGCCGAGTGTGTGGCCATAGTTGAGCAGCGCGCGCAGGCCGCCCTCACGCTCGTCCGCGACGACGGCAGCTGCTTTGATCGCCACGGATGCTTCCACGCGATCGATAAGCGCTTCTGGACCCAGACGGCCATCGACCAACTCACCAGCTGCGAGCGCGTTCATAGCGCCGTCGTCGAGGAAGTGGTACTTCGCCATCTCGCCGAGCCCGGCCCGATAATGGCGCTGCGGAAGCGAGTCGAGCATCGCCACGTCACAAATGACGGCCTTCGGTTGCCAGAAGGCCCCAACCAGGTTCTTGCCTTCTGGCAGGTTGACCCCGGTCTTGCCCCCGATCGCAGCATCGACCTGACCGAGAAGTGTGGTGGCAACCTGCACTACGGGCAGGCCACGGTGGAACACCGCCGCTGCGAAACCGGCCACGTCGGTAACTATTCCTCCGCCGAGACCGATGACCACGTCGTTGCGGTTCAGACCCCACTGGGCCCACTCTCGACAAAGGTCACCCACCGTGCCGATCGTCTTGTATGCCTCGCCGTCGCCAATGGTAAAGACCCGCTGTTCGAGGCCGGTCTCGAGTTCAACGCCGATGTTGGCCTGGGTAACGATTGCAACCTTGCGAGCCGTCGCTGGTAGGTGTTCGCGTACGCGATGCGCGATCCCAGATCCGATCTCTACCGGGTAGCTACGGTCTCCGAGTTCAACGTGTACAGAGCGATAGTTGGTCACATCGCCAGTGTATTCGTTGACGGTCAGGCGAGGATGCCCGCACTCGTCAACCGTTCGCTCAACAACACGAGCGAGAACGCCGACAGTGCCAACGCGGGGCCGAATGGAAACGCGGTCTTCATCAGCGGGAGGACGCTGCCGTCTTCAGGAGGAGGAAAGTCGGGATCGGGGAGAAAGCCGTTGCCGTAGACACGACGCCCTACACCCACGAGCACTCCGGAGAAGATTCCGAGGATCATGCCGAGCAGTAGTGCCCAGATCACGAGGCGGGCGGCATCGATCCCGCTATCGGCAACCCAGCCGAGGAACAGCCCCAACAACAACGATAGCTTCACGTCACCGAAGGCCAGCCCACTCGGCATGATGATGTTGAACACCAACATGATCGCCCCATATCCGATTGCGGTGATGAGGGCGCGTAGGACGTGATCGCCCGCTCCCCCAACCGTTGAGAGCACAGCAATAACCACGATGGAGGCTGCGAACGACGGAAAGGTCAACCGGTCCGGAAGGCGATAACGGACAATATCGACGACGGACAACGCGATGAGGCTCGTCGCGAACAAGAGCACGGGAACGAGCTGCCAACGCGGCCCGATCACTGCGGCGGTGAGGGCAAAGACCACGGCGGTCGTGATGACCGTCGGTAGCCGTGACGCCGGCACTGGGGTGTCACATGACGGGCATGCCGTAGCGGTGGTTCTAAACGGCCCTAGCGAACGTGCTGGCAGCGTGGCTTCGCAACTTCGACATTGCCTAGGCGAGCGGCCACCGCCACCGTTGTCGGGGACGCGTTCGGCAAGCAGGGCTAAGACTGGCCCGAGAAGCAATCCAACCGCCCCGATAAGGAGTGCAAACACTGCTAATCGCGACGAAGGAAGTTCATGACGCTGCCGCGGCCGCCGTCGGCAATTTCGGTGTCCTCGAGCATGCCGCGGACTTCATCCAAGGAATCGGTCGCAGGTGCCGGCGCCGGTGGCGCCGGGAAGCTTGCATCCAGGCCAACCAGGCCAGCACTCGGTGCCGCGAACGCGGAATCCACGCTTCCTAGGTCGTCGATGACCTGCCCGGCGAGGGCTTCGCTCGACAGAGGTGCCTCAGCGCCAGGAGCTGGCAGTCCATCAAATACTGGAGGGGCCGGAGTTGGCTGTGCTGCTGCGGGGAACGAGCTGCGTTCATTCGAGATCCAGCCGTCGTCTTGAGGGCCAGGGGCAGGAGCCGGTGCCGCTGCGGGTTCGCTGACTGCGAGGGAATCCACGAATGAGGAAGGCGAGGCGTCTGGGGTCGGAGGTTGCGGCGCGTCGGCCAATGCTGGGCTTAGTTCGGCGATGCCGAAGGGGTCCTCGGCTGCCATTGCGGGCTCAGGAGCCGCAGGAGCAGCTGGGGTTGCCACGACGGGCGGAGCGCTCAGTGTCTCGAGGTCTGGCGCCGGATCCGGAGCCATCGGTGCTGGTGCGGTTTCCGCGAAGGGGTTTTCAGCAGCTGGGGCCATCACCGGTGGTGCAGGTGGCTCGGCAATAGCCTCAGCCGTAGCAGCGGCAGGCGCCTCAGGAGCTGGAGCGGGAGGAGCCGGAGCCGGAGCTGGAGCCACAGGTACGGGAGCTTCAGCAACCATCGGTTCTGCGGGTGCAGGGGTCTCAGCAATTGGGGCGGGAGCCTCAGCAACTGGAGCGGGAGCCTCAGCAACTGGAGCGGGAGCCTCAG
>CAZTDG010000002.1:14956-54860 GCA_964612655.1 uncultured Acidimicrobiales bacterium
GCGGGAGCCTCAGCAACTGGAGCGGGAGCCTCAGCAACTGGAGCGGGAGCCTCAGCAACTGGAGCGGGAGCCTCAGCAACTGGAGCGGGAGCCTCAGCAACTGGAGCGGGAGCCTCAGGTGCAGCTGCGGGTGCAGGAACCTCTGCGACCGGCTCAGGAGCAGGTGCTGCTGGTGCCGGTGCGGGTGTAGGGGGTTCGATCGTCTCGGCGAGAAAGTTCTCTGCTGCTGGAGGTGCGGTATCGAATGGCGCGTCGATTCCCATGTCCATCGGGTCTTGGGCGCTGACCTCGATCAATCCAGCGTTGGCCATCTCAAAGGCCATGGTCGAAGCATCGAGCAGGCTGCTCTCAGTCTCGGACGCAAGCTGTAGTGGTGTGGCGCCGCCGCCGATTCGGTCGAGGGCGTCCCACCATTCAGGTTGAATGGTTACGGAGCCATCGAGCGATGGATTTCGGCTCAGCATGTGACCCGGGGTTGGGATGACGGTCTCGACCTCAGCCCATTGCTCAGCGATCTCCGCTGTGCGGGAGAGCACCGATCCCACCTCTTCTGCATCGCCGTTCGACTCGGGTACGACATCTTCGTCGAAGAAGAAGGACCCTTCGAGCTCGGCCAAGACGTAATAGGTCGCCTCGGCGGCATCGATGCCGGACTCTCGAATGAAGCTGTAATCGTTGCCCACAACGTCACCATCAGCGAACTGATAGGTGGTCGAGCCCATTTCGGTGGTGATCTCAAGTTGCCCAGTTGCCTCGCGATTAGCGAGGAACTCCAGCACTTCGGTGATCCCGAGCGTCTTCAAGGTTCCTTGCAGTGACATAGTTCGTACCCCGGCGGTAATGGTCGACTCCGATTCCATCGGCACGGGGCGTCAAAATTTCAAGAAAATCTCGATTGCGTAGAAATTAACCGTCCTGTGCAGCCCGAATGAGCGTCTCCAGGGGCGGCACCGAGCCCGTCCACGCACTGAATTGCGACGAGGCTTGCCCGGCCAACATGGCTAGCCCGTTGACCGCTGTCAGTCCCCGTGCTCGCGCTGCAACCAGCAACGGCGTGTCGAGCGGCGAATAAACGATGTCCACGACAACCGCGTCGTTCTGAAGATCGTCGACTGCAAAGGCGAGCTGGCCTGCCCCAGGGGTCTCGGCCATGCCGATCGGGGTGGCGTTGACGACGATGTTCGCTTGGCCCAAATCCTCCAACCCGACCACCGTCGCAACCTCGGGCGCCACCGCAGCTGCGGTCGCCGCACGTTCACTCGATCGGGCCACCACGCCAATGCTGGTTGCGCCAGCGCGGGCACATCCGTCGATGATCGCTCGGGCAGCCCCACCTGATCCGTAGACAAGAACCGACTTGGCCGCGACCGCTTCGCCTGTGGTGTGCTCGAAGCCCAGCACGAAACCGTCGCCGTCGGTGTTATTGCCCACGATGACACCATCGGTGTTGGTGAGATGGTTGACCGCTCCGAGTCGCTCGGCGGCGGGCGTGAGTTCATCACACGCGGAGATCACCGCTTCCTTATGCGGCATCGTGACTGACAGGCCACGGATACCTAACGGACGCATCGCCTCCACCGCTCGGGCGCCATCGCCAGGCGCTACCGCGAAGCGGGTGTAGTCGAGGTCGACTCCGGTCGCATTCGCGGCCGCGAGATGAATTGCGGGCGAGCGCGAGTGTTCAACCGGCCAGCCGATTACTCCTGCAAGCATCGCCGGCCTAGCAGCCGAGGCCACGCTCACGACAGATCGCAACGTTAGCCGCGTGCTCTCCTGCAGTGACTGCGAAGGAGTGGCTACCCGGACCGTTTTCGTCGGTGAGCACGTAGAAGAGCCAGTCGCCCTCATCTGGTTGCAATGCGGCGCGCAGTGATGCTTCACCCGGGGATGCGATCGGCGTTGGCGGCAGACCGAGGTTCGACAAGTTACGGGTGTTCCACGGCGAATCGCTCTGCAGGTCCTCTTGGGTGAGATCAGCACACGGCTTTTGTGCTGCGTAGCAGGAGCTCGCATCGATACCGAGACTCTCTCCGGTGAGCAGACGGTTGTAAATCACTCGGGAGATCATGCCGAGATCTTGCTCGACTTGGTATTCCTCCTCAATGAGGGAGGCCAGCGTGATGATCTCGTAGTCGGTCAGACCGAGTTCCTCGATCACCGGCGCTTTGCCGAACTCGGAAACGAGGCTGGTGTATCGCTCTTCCATGGTGTCGGCCATGCGTCGGAGGATGTCGCGAGTGTTGTCGCTGTCGCGTTCATCGATCTGGTACGTGGCGGGGAACAGCAAGCCTTCGAGCCCGGAGTTGGTTGGGTCCGGGCTGTCGACGATCGGGTTCTCTGGCACGCCCTCGAGATCTACCGCGACGAGATCCGCGAGGAGGTCTTGTCGAAGGGCGGCTTCGTCCCATGCCGGATTCTGGCGGTTCAAGACATCGATAATGTCGACGAGTCGAAGACCTTCGGGGATCGTTACCGAGAAGAAGCTCGGCGGTACAGGCCCTTGACCATCGAGGCAGTCGAGCGCCTCATCGAAGGACATGTTCTCCTGGAGGCACGTGTATTCGCCAGCTTGGAAATCGCTCGACGCGTTGTCGGCCACCCAGTAGCGGAACAAGGTCGGGTTCGCGATGACGCCTTGTGCGAACAGATCCTGCGTGACGTCATTTGCTGTGGCACCAGATGCGATCTCGAAATCGACCAACTCACCGGGCTCACCAGGAGGGTCGAACTGGTTGTCCCACCAGGTGGTCACGCGAGAGGTAACGGTGAAGATTCCGACGACGGCTACGAAGCCGACAAGAAGGAATCGAAGCGTCGGGCCCATGCGACGAGGCACACGTACCCAATCACGACGGTCGATGACCTCAACGGGCGGCTCGTGCTCGTCGACGAGGACCGCCTGAACGACAACCGGTTCGGGCTCGACATGCTCGACCACGATCGGCGTCGCCCCGAAGACGTCGTCGGGCGCAGCTTCGAAGAGTGGCGCTGGTTCGGCACCGACGGCCGATCCGACTTTCTCACGTTCGGCGCGCTGTTGACGCTTCGCGGTCGGGGTCTGCGGTTGGGTCGGACGCGGACCTGGCTGGGGGCGTCGCGGTCCTGGCTTAGGACGGCTTAGGCCCGTCACGCCGGGCTTTGGGCCTGGAGCCGAGCGGTTGGGTTCAGATTGAACGGGACCAAATCGGCTCAACAGTTTGTCGACGTTGGAGTCTTCGTTCTTGGGGGGTGTCTGATCAGCCATGACGTGTCTTGTCAATCCATCCTTGGAGAATCACTTGAGCGGCAACCATGTCCACCATGTTTCGGCGGTCACGTCCGGGAACCTGTTGCTCGTCGAGAATGCGGTGAGCCTCGACGGTCGTCAATCGCTCATCGTAGGTCACGAGAGGCACCGGCAGGGTGGCACCTAGCCTTTTAACGATGGCGCGAACACGCTTCGCGGCGTGCCCTTCGCTGCCGTCGAGCCCGTATGGCATACCGACTACCACGATTGTCACCTGCCATTCTTCGACGAGTCTCGCAATGCGTTCATCTGCCTGGGCACGATCCTTGGCGGCAATTACCTCCAGAGGGGTCGCTACCGCCCGGGAGTCGTCGGTAATCGCCACCCCGATGCGCTCCTCGCCCAAGTCGAGGCCGAGGGCTCTCCCCGTTGAGGTGGTCACCCGATTCCTGCAGCCTCGCGAAGTTGATCCAGTGCAGCGTCGAGTTGTCCAGCGTCGCGACCGCCCATCACCGTAAGGTCGGGGGCCTTCTTTCCGCCGCCGCCGACAGTCTTGGCCGCCGGAGCAAGCCACTCACCGGCATGCAGAGGCGAGTCTTCGGTGACCGCACCAGCTAGCGCTACGCCCTTTTCGAGCGCGGCACCAAGGGCCACCGCCGATACGCCCTTGTCGCGGATCGCAACAGCGAGATCACGAAGCGAGTCTCGGTCGAGCCCGTCAATGCGGGCGACGACGACACCGTCGACGGCCGACGCGGCAAGCTCGTCGGCACGCCCGACCGCGGACTGGCGCTTTGCCGTAGCCAGTTCCTTCTTGAGATCCGCCAACTCCTGCATGCGACGATCCACACCGTTGATGACATCGTCGACGGGCACCCCGAGGACGCCTGCGATCGAAGCGGTGGTGGCTTGTTCGTTGCGGAGCAAGTCCACGGTGCTCGAACCCGTTACGGCTTCGACTCGTCGAACGTTCGAACCGATCGAGCTCTCGGAGACAATCTTCAACAGGCCGATATCGCCCAGCGCGTGGACGTGCGTGCCACCGCATAACTCGATGGAGTTCGGCCCTGCCTCGAGCACGCGCACCACGTCGCCGTACTTGTCGCCAAAGAACGCTATGGCACCCTTCGCCTGGGCATCCTCCATTGCCATCTCTTCATGGTTCGTCGTGGGGTTGGCGAGCACATCGGCGTTCACTAGGTCTTCGATCTCTTGGATCTGATCCTGCGTGACCTGCTCAAAGTGGCTGAAGTCGAATCGGAGGCGTTCGGGACCGACCATCGAACCCTGCTGTTGCACGTGGTCGCCGAGCACCGACCGCAATGCCGAATGCAATAGGTGTGTGCCCGTGTGGTTGCGGCGAATCGCTGCACGGCGATCCGTGTCGATCGAGGCCACAACCGAATCGCCGACCGACAAGACGCTGTCAGCACCTGCAGCGTGATGCAGATGCAAGGTTGGAACCGCGTAGGTGCAATCGGCGACGGTGACCGCGCCGTTCGGGCCGGTGATGGTCCCGATGTCGCCGATCTGTCCGCCGCTCTCCGCGTAGAACGGCGTGGTGTCCAAGACCACGCCCTCAGCGCCAACCCACAGAACGGTTGCGGCTACGTCGACGAGCTCGTCGCGGCCGACGAAGTTCGTTGAGCCGTGCTCGTCGATGATCGCAACGAACTCCGAGACGTCTGCTGTTACGGCCTTGGACTGTTGATCGGCACGGGCACGCTCTCGTTGCTCGGCCATTGCCGCCTCGAACCCTTCGACATCGACGGTTCCACCGCGTTCTTCGACGATCTCTTGAGTGAGTTCGAGCGGGAAGCCATGGGTGTCATGCAACTTGAAGGCCACTGCGCCGGGCAAGGCATTGCCGTCGCCGACTTTGTCCATCTCCATATCGAGGATGTTCAGGCCGGTCTCGATGGTCTGGCGGAACTTGACCTCTTCACGTTCGACCATCTCTTTGATCGTCGCTTCGTTCTCACGGATATCGGGGTAGTCATCGCCCATGATCTCAACGACCGTCGACACCAGCGACGCCAGCGCGGGCTCGGTGACGCCAAGCAGGTACGCATGGCGAATCGCTCGACGCATGATTCGACGCAGCACATAGCCCCGGTCTTCGTTTGACGGGAACACCCCGTCGTTGATCATGAACGTGGTCGACCGGGCATGATCGGCCAGGATGCGCAGCGAAACGTCGGTCTTTGGGTCAGCCCCGTCGGCCACGCCGGACAGCTCGCTCGCCTTGGCGAGCAGCTTTTTGAACTCGTCGGTCTCCCACACCGAGCCGACACCTTGGAGCACGGTCAGGATGCGTTCGAGTCCCGCGCCGGTGTCGATGGATGGCTTGGGCAGCGGGATCTGCTCGCCATCAGGCTGCTGATCGAACTGCATGAACACGAGGTTCCAGATCTCGACGTAGCGAGCATCAGCTTCGGGGTTCTCTGGGCCGCCCTCGGGGCCATATTCGGGGCCGAGGTCATAGAAGATTTCAGAGCACGGTCCGTTCGGGCCGGTGTCAGCCATGCGCCACCAGTTGTCCTCGTCGAGGCGCTGGATCTTCTCTCGGGGCACCCCGACCTTGGTCGCCCAGATTTCCTCGGCCTCATCGTCGGTCAGATGGACCGTGATCCACAGCTTCTCGGGATCGAGCCCGAGGCCATTGGTGAGCAGGTCCCATGCAAAGGGAATGGCATCTTCCTTGAAGTAGTCGCCGAAACTGAAGTTGCCCATCATCTCGAAGAACGTCAGATGGCGAGCCGTCCTGCCGACCTCATCGAGGTCGTTGTGCTTACCGCCCGCACGAACACACTTCTGGATCGTCGTCGCTCGGCTGTACGAGGGCTTCTCGACCCCTTGGAAATATGGCTTGAAGGGCACCATGCCCGAGTTGGTAAACAACAGCGTCTCGTCGTGAGGAATGATGCTCGCCGACGGCACCGCCTCATGGCCGCGCTCGGTGAAGAACTCAGTGAATGTACGACGAACCTGCTTTGCGTCCATTCGGGTGAGTTTATCGGTCTGACGCTTTTGGCGGCCGCATGGATTGCCTAGTTGAGCATGCGCAGGCAATGCAGCCGTGAAGGGCTCTAATCGCGGAAGCGACGAGCTCGTTCTCGTAGGCGAGTGATGCCCGGTTGGGAGCGTAATTCGTCACTGCCGACCACCGATAGCTGCGGCGGTTGATGTGAGGCGAGGTGCGCCTCGGCCTTCTCGGTGAGATCGATGTCTGGCCGTACCTTCTTGACGGCCTTGGTCGCTCCCCGACCCACGGGTGAGTGAACAGTGCGATCGATCGCCTTGTCGCTCACTTCGGTGACTCGTTTGGTCACTTCGTTGCGCACGGCGTCGGGAAGCACGCGCTCGACCTCTCGCTTTACCTTCCGCTGCACCCACCAGCTCGACGCGGCGCCACCGGCATACCCAGCGGTCATCCAGAAAATTCGTTTAGGCATCGGGTCTCCGCTCCTTGCTCCAACGTTCCCACCGAGCTGGTTCTGCTCCGTGATCCGATGGTGTGTAGTACACCTGATCAGCGACCTCAGGTGGGCGATACTGCTGGTCAACCCATCCCGCGGGGTCGTTGTGAGGGTAACGATAGCCCTTTCCGTGACCCAGACCGGCAGCACCGCTGTAGTGGGCATCTCGTAGGTGCATCGGCACCTCGCCCGTGCCGGCACTTTGCGCCGCCGACTTCGCAGCAGCACGCGCGGTGGTGAGCGAGTTGGACTTCGGCGCCGTCGCGAGATGAACAACCGCCTGGGTGAGGTTGAATTCGGCCTCTGGTAGCCCGACGAACTCCAACGCTTGTGCGGCCGCGTTCGCAATCACGAGCGACATCGGGTCGGCCATGCCCACGTCCTCAGAGGCCAAGATCACCAGGCGACGAGCAATGAACCTCGGCGACTCACCAGCGTCGAGCATCCGGTAGAGCCAATAGAGCCCGCCGTCGACGTCGCTACCTCGAATGCTCTTGATGAACGCGCTGATGACGTCGTAGTGATCGTCCTTGCCATAGCGAATCGCTTTGGTGCCAAGCGCCGCCTCAATGTGCTCCTCCCCGATATCGCCGGGGGCGTCCGCAGTCTTTGCGACCGCCGCGGCTACTCCGAGGGCGGTTAGGGCTTGACGGCCATCGCCGCTGCTTCGGTCGATGAGTAGCTGAATGGCGTCGTCATCAGCGGTCGAGCCTTCTGCCTCTAGGCCTCGTTCGATGAGCGCTCGTAGCGCGGCTTCATCGAGCATGTTCAGACGGAACAGCGTCGACCGACTCCGCAACGCAGCGTTCACCTCGAAGCTTGGGTTCTCGGTGGTGGCGCCGATCAGGCTGATCAATCCGCTCTCTACGCCAGGAAGCAGTGCGTCTTGTTGGCTCTTGTTGAAGCGGTGCACCTCATCGAGGAACAGGATCGTGCCTTGGCCTTGCTGGCCGAGGCGGTCCTCGGCCCGCTTGAGCACTTCGCGCACGTCCTTTACCGACGCACTCACGGCCGACAGCGACTCGAAGGCCCGTGCCGTGCTGCGGGCGATCACCTTCGCGAGCGTGGTCTTACCGGTGCCCGGCGGACCCCAAAAGATCACCGAGCCGAGCGTGTCGCTCTCGATAAGGCTTCGCAGCGGACGACCGGGGGCAAGTAGATGATCCTGGCCGACGATGTCGTCGAGGCGCGTGGGCCGAAGTTTGTCGGCCAGCGGGGCGCGTTGGGACTGTTGCTCGGCGGCAGCGGCGGCGAACAGGTCGGTCATCCCCGCACCCTAGCGAGTTGGTTAGCTACCAACCGCGTGTTTGGAGGAACTCGATCATGGCGTCGGTGGTCTCGGTGAGTGCTGGTTCGTTGTTGAAAAATCCATGGTCGCCTTCGTCGAAAGCGACCAGTGTGCAATCGGATCCCGCATCGCAGAATTGTTCGGCACTGCTGAAGGCAATGACAGTGTCTTCTCGGCTGTGAAAGGCGATCGTTGGCCTCTCATCCAGAAACGACGCAGAGGATGCCCCAACCGCTGGATTGAACAACACCACCGCGTCGGTATCGGCACTGGCCTCCACCGCTAGCGCCCCGCCGGCCGATGATCCGCCGATCGCGAGTCGGTCGGCATCGATGCGAAAGAGATCTGGGTCGCGTTGCAACGCCGCCACAGCATCAACACCATCGGCGATGGCATCGGCACGGGTCGTACCTTCTGCTGTCACCCGGTACTCGGCAATGATTCCTACGATTCCGGCCTCGGCGAGACGTTCGGCTTGCGCCTGAAACTGCTCCACCCGAGTGTCGGCGAAACCACCGCCGTGAAACAGCAGTACCGCACCGGCTGGCCCGTCGTTGCTGGCAACGGGTTCGAAGATGTGCAGATGAAGATCACGCTCTGGAGTGGCCTTGTAGATCTCGACCGTGTCGGCTCCGAGGTCGACCTCGGGATAGCCCGACACTTCAGCGCTTCCGAGCACCGACGCGCAGCCGGTAGAAACGAGCGCGAAGGCGAGCAACATGATTCGTCTTGCCATGGCCGACACTGTAATCCGGAGGGCCTAAAGGGCAGCGAAACACTCTCCACCGTGGGCCAGATATACCTATTAATCTGCATGGCCTTTCACCCCACAGGTGATGTACTATCTAGGCCGTGACGCAAACGGCGGACGCGCCAGAACCACATGTCCACGGGCCCTCCTGTGACCATGACACCGATCATGCCCATGGTGCGCCGGTTCACGACCATGACGACGACGCGGTCGTTAGTTACTCGCAACGTCGCGGCTACGGACCATATGTATTGCTGATCCCCATCGTGGCGGCGTTGCTGGTCCGCAACCGCATCGATGCCTTCACCAATGAAGAAGTTCGACTGTGGTCGACGCTGTTCGTGTCGGTCACCATCCAGGCGCTTCCGTTCTTGGTCCTCGGCGTGGTTATCAGCGGACTCATCGCCGCGTTTGTATCTCCGGAGCTCGTCGAGCGCTTCGTACCCAAACGAAACGCTCTCGCCGTACCGACCGCAGGCCTTGCCGGGCTTGCGCTCCCGGGCTGTGAGTGCGGATCCGTACCGATCGCTGGCCGCCTGGTCGATGCTGGCACTCCCCCAGCCGCCGCACTGACCTTCTTGCTCGCCGCACCGGCGATCAACCCCGTGGTGATGGTCGCCACCGCTGTCGCCTTCCCCGGAAACCTCGAACTCGTCGGCGCCCGTTTCGTGGCCTCGCTTGCTACCGCGCTGCTCGTCGGCACATGGTGGGCACGCCGCAACGACGACTCACTCATCAAATCCATGGTGGGCGCTGGCAACCATGATCACAGCGGGTCCCAGAAGCTCGCCACCTTCGTCGACGTCGCCTCGAAGGACCTCGTGCATGCTGGCGGCTATTTGGTCGTTGGCTCGATCGCTGCGGCCACCTTGCAGCTGGTGATCCCCCGCTCGGTCATCAACCTCGTTGCGGAAAACGAATGGCAGTCGGTCCTCGTCTTTGCGGGCCTTGCCGTCTTGCTGTCGATCTGTTCAGAGGCAGATGCATTCGTCGCCGCCGGATTGCCTCAATTCTCGCTCACCTCTCGACTGGTGTTCCTGGTCGTTGGCCCGGTGATCGACCTCAAGTTGATCGCACTGCACGCTGGCATCTTCGGCCGTAAGTTCACCGCCCTCTTCGCACCGGTAACCCTGGTCATCGCAGTCATCTGTGCCGTCATCGTTGGGCAGGTCGTGTTATGACCCGTCTCGGCCGCGCCGCAATGATGTTGTTCCTCGCGATCACGATGTCTCGCTTGTTGTGGACCGGAGCCTTTGGCTTCTTCATTCAGCAACGCATGCGAATACCGCTTCTCCTCGCCGTCATCGGCCTATTCGGTCTAGGGATCTACGAAGCCCGCCGCGCCCTCCAAGAGGAGAAGGCCGACCCAACTTCGGTTCGGCGCTCCATCGCCCCGCGTGTTGGTTGGTTGATGGTGCTTCCGCTCATGGTTCTGGTTTCGGTCGCACCCACAGGACTTGGCGCTGCAGCAGCCGAACGGGTCGAACCGTTCACGCCCATTGAGGTCACGAAGAACTTCGAACCGCTCGACACGTCGGTGCAACCGGTGCCGATGCGGCTATTCGACTTTGTCGACCGCGCGTTCTGGGACCCAGACGCGAGTACCGAAGGCGTCACCGTCCGACTCGAAGGCCTCGTGGTGAACAGCGAGGAGATCAGCGATGGTTTCCTCCTCACCCGGTTCCTGGTGAGTTGCTGTGCTGCTGATGGTGTTCCCATCCAGGTAGCGGTGCGCGGAGTGGAGACACCGTTCCCCGATGACACCTGGGTTGTCGCCGACGTGCTCTTGCGGCCGCCACCGGCACCGTTCCAGGAATTGCCGCTCGATCAGCGCACCGTCAATGCCGACGTGGTCTCGATCACCGTCAGCCCCGAAACACCGAGCGACGCATACGAAACCCCGTACTAGGCGTCTACGCCCGGGGAATCTAGGAATGCTGGGCATGAATAATTCATGCTGATCGTTCCTAGATCTACAAGCCGACCCAGTTGGCCGGAATCGTGAGGATCGCCCAGTACTCGGCTGCGCGTTCCCTCGCGAATCTTTCCGGCAAGCGACTCGCTCGTTCGTTGCCCTGCCGTGTGGTGACGACGACGGTGTCCAGGCCAGCCGATTCGCAAAGCGCGGCTGTGCGAACCCGGTGACGAGGCTGGGTCACAACGGCAACCCGCTCCAACCCTGCGCTTGCAGCGTTCTTGCAGGTCTCGTTCGTCGACACGCCCTCGGAGTCGAGCTCCACGTCCAGGCCTGGCAGATATTCGGCGATCACCTCCGGCTCTCCGGGTCCGCCTGATGCGAACACCGACGCCCCAGAAGTCACCGCAACGATTTCCTCTGCGAGTTCAATGCGGGACAGCAGCGCGCCGCTGGGACGGCCGCTGCTGAACACCCGTGCGCCCGGAACGATCACCGCCTCAACCGGTTCGCCAGGAAGCGAGCCGACCTCATCTTCGGTGACGATGTCGGCTCCGAGAGCGAACAACCGCATCATCACCATCGGAAAGACGATCACGAAGCCCAAGAAGAGCACCGCACTGATCGCAGACTGCCAACGCTCGCGGCGCTTACTGAGGGGTTCTGTCATCACTCTCAACGCTACGTTGTGCACCGACCGCATTGGTGTCAGCGATGTCGGGTGCGCCCCCGACTTATCCGGACGTCTAGCGCGGACCGAACTCCGTGAGGTAGGCGTTCATCTTCTCGACGGTCTCGTCGGAAAGGTTGGCATACTCGATGATCTCGCGCACGGTCACGATCGCGTGGGTGGGCATCGCAAACTCTTCGCCCACCTGGGCCAGCGCCGCCATGTCACCGGTGCCTCGCTCCATCCGATCGACGCTCACGATGAGCCCGGCTAGCTCGATGTCGGCCGCTGCGCGTAGCACGGGCACCGTTTCGCGAATCGACGTGCCAGCGGTGGTGACGTCTTCGATGATGAGCACTCGGTCCCCGGCTTGAGGTTCGTGGCCAACAAGCACACCACCCTCGCCGTGATCCTTGGCCTCTTTGCGGTTGAACATGAAGCCGACATCAGTTCCGCGAGCCGCTAAAGCGCTTGCGGTCGCAACCGCCAACGGTATGCCCTTGTACGCAGGACCGAAGAGGACGTTGAACTCGCCAAAGTTCGCTTCGATGGCGTCGGCGTAGAACTCTCCGAGACGTCGAATTTGATCGCCGGATCGATACTTTCCAGTCTGCACAAAGTAGGGCGTCGGGCGTCCGGACTTCGTCACGAAATCACCGAAGGTCAAAACCTCGGCCTCGATCATGAAGTCGATAAACGCGGCTTTGTAGTCGTCCATCCCGTCAACTTCTCACATCATCAGGATTTGTACGTAATTTCAGACCTATACGGTCAGTTTTTACGTACAAATCTCAGTCCTCGCGGGGAAGGATACGTAGACCAAGCTCTTCCATGTGGGCGGGATCGGCTGGCGATGGTGCCTTGGTGAGTGGGTCGGCACCCTTTTGGGTCTTCGGGAAGGCGATGACTTCGCGAATGTTCTCTTCACCTACGAGCAGCGCGGTGAGGCGGTCAATACCGAATGCGAAGCCGCCATGGGGTGGCGCTCCGTACTTGAACGCGTTGAGCAGGAAGCCGAACTTGGCCATTTGCTCTTCTTCGCCTATGCCAAGGATCTCGAAGATCTGGGCTTGCACGTCCTTTTGGAAGATTCGGATCGAGCCTGAGCCGAGCTCCCAGCCGTTGAGCGTGAGGTCATAGGCCTGACTTCGGATGTCGAGCCACTCATCGCCTTCGGCGGTCGTGAGCATCTCCACGTCCTCTTCATGGGGCATGGTGAACGGGTGATGTGCGGGAATCGGGTTGCCGTCCACCACGTCTTCGAACAGCGGGAACTCGGTGATCCACAAGAAGCTGAAGCCACCGTCGTTAACGGGAGGCTTGCCGAGCTCGAGGCGCAGCAGACCAAGCACTTTGTTCGCCACACGTTGGGTGTCGGCGATAAGGAACACCATGTCGCCGGTCTTGGCGTCGAGTCGCTCGACGAGGCCGGTGAGCTCGGATTCGCTCATGAACTTGGTGAGGCCGCCTTCGAGGCCTTCTTCCTTCATGCGGAACCATGCGAGGCCCTTGGCACCCCATTGCTTGGCGTTGTCGGTGAGTTCGTCGATCTTGTTGCGCCCGAGTTCGTCTGCGCCGCCAGGCATGCAGATGCCCTTGATCGATGGGGTCTTGAACACGTTGGATTCGGTCTCGGCGAAGAGGTCGGTCAGCTCTTCGAGTTCCATGCCGAATCGCACGTCGGGCTTGTCGGAGCCGTAGCGGTTCATCGCATCGGCATAGGTCATCCGTGGGAAATCGGTCGGACGCTCGCCGGTGATGGCTTCGGTCGCGTCCGCGACGGCTTCACTGATGAACGCGAAGACGTCCTCTTGGTCGACGAAGCTGGCCTCGGCGTCGAGCTGCATGAACTCGAACTGACGGTCGGCGCGAAGGTCTTCATCACGGAGGCAACGGGCGATCTGGTAATAGCGGTCGATGCCGCCCACCATCGAGAGCTGCTTAAACAGCTGTGGGCTCTGCGGCAGGGCGTAGAAGTTGCCGGGGTGGAGCCGTGACGGCACGACAAAGTCACGAGCACCTTCGGGGGTCGACGCGATCAACATCGGTGTCTCGATCTCGCAGAAGCCTTGTCGTTCCATGGCGCCACGAATGGCGCTGTTGACCTTGGCGCGCGCTCGGAGGTTCCGTTGCATGCGCTCTTGGCGAAGATCGACGTAGCGATGCTCAAGACGGATCAACTCATCGACGTCGGCGCGGCCGTTGACCTGAAATGGTGGTGGCTCGGCGGCGTTCAAGATGATGGTCTCGGTGTCACGGATCTCGATGCCACCGCTGGCCAGCTTGTCGTTCACCATGTCGGCGGGCCGGGCTGCGACCGTGCCGGTGATGGCAACGACGTATTCGCTGCGCACGTCCACCTTCTGGTCGACGACCACCTGGACCACACCGGTGTGGTCTCGGACGTCAACAAAAGCTAGGTGCTCGGAGTGCACGCGGCGCGTGTCCACCCAGCCAGCGACCGTGACCGTTTGGCCGATGTGGTCGGTGTTCAGTTCACCGCAGTAGTTGGTGCGAAGAGACATGTTTCCTCGTGGTTGTAAATCGAGTGGGTTTAGCGATCCTGCCGACCGAGAAGTTCGGCCAGAAGGTCGCTGCGAGCTATTTGAGTTTGGCCTGCGTCGCCGACCATGTCGCGCACGGTAACAACGTTGTTCGCCACTTCGTCCTCACCAATGATGAGGGCGATGGGGGCCTTGGACCGGTCGGCCACTTTCATCTGGGCCTTCATCGAGCGTCCGTCGAAGCTGCGCTGGGCGGCAACGCCAGCGGTACGAAGCTGATCGGCGATCACCGTGGCTTCGTTGCCCCCGGTGAGGTCAACGATGAAGACGTCGGGTTCACCAGTCGGCGCGGCGAAGGTCTCTTCGGCGTCGCAGGCGAGCAGGATCCGGTCGACGCCGAGTGCAAAGCCGATACCTGGGGTCGACTTGCCGCCGAGGCTCTCCGCGAGTCCGTCGTACCGACCGCCGCCACCTACGGCGTTCTGTGCGTTCTCTAGCGCGGTCGACGCGAACTCGAAGGTAGTGCGGGTGTAGTAGTCGAGGCCGCGCACCAGTCGAGGCGAGATCTCATAGGGGATCGCCAATGCATCGAGACCGGCGCGCACCGCTGCGAAATGCTCTGCGGTCTCATCGGTGAGGTAGTCGACCATGAGCGGAGCGTCAGCGATGATGGCCTGGTCCTCGCGCCGCTTGCTGTCGAGTACTCGAAGCGGGTTCTTCTCCAGGGTCTGCTGCGAGCCTTCGCTCAGATCGTCCACGCGGTCTCGCAGGTACTCCTCAAGCGCAGCGAAATACACTGCGGTCGGCAGCTTTCATCGCCCAGTGAGTTGAGCAGCAGGGTTACCCGGTTCATGCCCAGCCGCTCATAGAACCGCCATCCCAGTGCGATGACCTCGACGTCGATGGCTGCATCGCTCGATCCGAGAACTTCGATGCCGACCTGGCTGAACTGACGGTATCGACCAGCTTGAGGTCGTTCTCGACGGAACTGTGGCCCCTCGTACCAGACCTTCCATGGAAGCTCGCGTGGGTTGTGTTGCACGAATGCGCGCACGACGGAGGCGGTCAGCTCGGGCCGGAGCGCAATCCGCGTGCGGGCATTGTCCTTGTCCTCGAAGTCGTACATCTCTTTGGTGACGACGTCGGTGGATTCGCCTACGCGGAGAAAGACTCCGAGTTCTTCGACGATCGGCGACATGATGTGGCCGTACCCCGCAAGGCGCGCTTCTTCAGCGAATACGTCGACGAGCGCGCGGTGCCGTTCGGAGTCTGGACTCATCACGTCGCGCATGCCCTTGAGCGCTCGAAATTTCTGCTGTGCCACGGCCGTCAAGGCTACAGGAGCAGCCGCTCACTACGTTCGCTACCCCGCGCCCGGCAGGACTCGGTACGCGTCGTAGACCGATTCGACACGCCGTACTTCGCCGAGCATCGCTTCGAGGTGAGCTAGGTCGGCGAATTCGAAGCCGAAGCGCATGTGCGCGATTCGGTCAGCGCCGGTCCGTGTGTCGACGCTGACGACGTTGATCTTGTGCGAGGCCATCACGCCGGCGACGTCGCTAAGCAGTCGTGGCCGGTCGAGGGCAGCGACTTCGATCGCGGCCTCGTGGAGTCCCTCGTGGCGGTCGTCCCACTCGACCTCGATCATTCGGTCTCGTTGTTCGTGTCCCAAGCTGGATGCGTTGGAGCAGTCCGATCGGTGGACCGAGACACCACGCCCGCGGGTTACGAAGCCGACGATGTGGTCGCCGGTAACCGGTGTGCAGCAGGTGGCGAGTCGAACGAGGAGATCATCGAGTCCTTCGACGTGAACGCCGCCGGTGACGGACCGTCGTTCTTTTCGCTGTCGAAGACGTTCGACAGTTTCGGGTAGTTGCTCGTCGGACTCGCCCGGAGCGAGTTCCTTGGTCACCCGATTCACGATCGTGCGCGGCGACACGTGGCCCTCACCGAGCGCAGCGAGGAGCGAATCGAAGTCCACGTAGTTCATCTCGGTGGCGATGTGGGTGAGGAGGTCGCCCTTCATGGTTCGTTGTACGGGCAGATCGGCACGCCGTAGAGCAGCCATCAGCTCGTCTCGACCGGCATCGACGTATTCGGCCTTACGTTCCCTGCTGAACCAGTTGCGAATCTTGCTGGTCGCCTTCGGGGTTACCACGAAGTTGAGCCAATCCTTGGATGGGCCAGCGTCGGGGTTCTTCGAGGTGATGATCTCGATGCGATCGCCCGATTGGAGTCGGGTATCGAGGGTGGCGAGGCGCCCGTTGACCCGTGCTCCCGTGCAGCGCTCTCCCACTTCGGTGTGGATGTGGAATGCGAAGTCCACCGGTGTGGCACCAACGACGAGTTCGACGACCTCACCGTTCGGAGTGAAGACGAAGATCTCACCTTCTTCGAGGTCGGTCTTCAGGTTGGCCATGAAGTCGCTGTCGCTGGCGTATTCGTCGAAGTCGACGATTCGACTCAGCCAAGCGATTTCTTGCGGTGTGGCCTTTTCCTTGTAGCCCCAGTGCGCAGCGACGCCGTTCTCGGCGCGGGCGTGCATTTCTTCGGTTCGGATCTGGACTTCGACCTCTTTACCAAGTGGTCCGATGACCGTCGTGTGCAACGACTGATACAAGTTGAACTTGGGCATAGCGATCCAATCCTTGAATCGCCCTTGCACCGGGCTCCATGCGGAGTGAATCGATCCCAATGCTGCGTAGCAGTCGCGCACCGATTCAACGATCACCCGAATGCCGACGAGATCATGGATGTCCTCGAACTCCAAGTTCTTGACCACCATCTTCCCGTAGATCGAGTACAGATGCTTTTGGCGGCCGGTGACGGTGCCCTCAATGCTGAGCTCTTCGAGGCGAGCTTCGATGTCGCCGATCAGTTGGGTGATGTAGATGTCTCGCTCGGGGGCGCGGGCCGAAACCATTGCTTCGAGGGCCGCGTATTGCTTCGGCGAGCCCGAGGCAAAGGCCAGGTCCTCGAGTTGTTGTTTGAGGTCCTGCATGCCGAGGCGGTGCGCGAGCGGTGCGTAAATTTCGAGCGTCTCTCGCGAAATGCGCTCTTGTTTCTCCGCTGGCATTGCGGCGATGGTCTGCATGTTGTGCAGCCGATCGGCGAGCTTGATGATCAGCACACGAGCGTCTTGGGCGATCGACAGCATCATCTTGCGCGTCGACGCTGCCTGCTGGGCTTCCTTGGAGTCGAAGTGCACTCGGTCGAGCTTGGTGACACCATCGACGACGTGTGCGACGTCGTCGCCGAACTCCTCGGCGATGGTTTCCAAATCGATCGAGGTGTCCTCGACCGCATCGTGTAGCAGCGCGGCCGAGATGGCTACATCGTCGAGCCCGAACTCGGCCACGACCTTGGCGACGGCGAGCGGGTGCGAAATGTAGCTCTCCCCCGACTGACGTCGTTGATCGCCGTGGGCGGCGGCCGCCACCCGGTACGAGCGTTGGATCCGATCGATCGAGATGTCCTTGTCGCCTTGCCGATAGGCGTCGACGATCGCCATGAGCTCGCCCTCGACCCGCACCGACTGGCGCCGCCAGGGAAGTACACGGGTCACGGTTGGCATGGGCTCAGCTCACCTCGAGGACGCTATGAAGGACTGTGGACCCGCCGCGTCCAATTGTGGCCGATCCTCCTAGCGCAACCAAGTCGATCAAGACGGTGATTCCTTCGACGGTGGCGTCGGTCGATCTCAGCAACTCGAGCGCGGCACGAAGCGTTCCACCCGTGGCCAAGACATCGTCGACCAGAAGGACATGTGACGTTTCGTCGATGGCGTCCTGGTGCATCTCCAGGCGGTCGGAGCCGTATTCGAGGTCGTAGTCCACACCAATTACATCGGACGGAAGCTTCCCGGACTTTCGTATCGGCACAAAGCCGACGTCGAGTTGCTGGGCAATGAGTGCCCCGAAGATGAAGCCTCGAGCTTCGATTCCGGCCACAACGTTGACTCGGCTGCCGCGAAACGGTGTCGACATCTCTTCGACAGCGGCACCAAGCGCGGTTGCATCGCCAAGCAGAGGGCTGATGTCTTTGAACGTCACCCCAGGCTTCGGGAAGTCTTCGACGTCGCGGATGAAACCTTCGAGTTCCATTATCCAATGTTACTGCCGATGCATCGCTCCGGCTGGCACAGCTGCGAAGATGCACAGCGTGGCAACCACTGAACATCAGAACCTGGCCGCCATCGATATCGGCACCTCCTCGGTACACCTGGCAATAGCTCGGCCGAGCCCTGGAGGTCGACCCGAGATCCTCGCTCAGCACAAAGTGCCGGTGCGGCTGGGCTCGGGCGCTAAGGACATGAAGCGTCTCGATCCAGATGCCGTTGACCGCACGATCGCGGCCCTCAAGGACTTCCGCGGGCTGGCCGACGCGCACGATGCAGACGTGCACGCGGTGGCGACCAGCGCTGTACGAGAAGCCGAAGACAATCGGTACTTCCTGGACCGCGCCCGCGACGAGGCCAACATTGATGTCGAGGTCATCGCCGGCGCCGAGGAGGCCCGCCTCATTCACCTAGGCGTTCTCGGTGCGCTCCCGATTGCGGATCGTCGTCATCTCGTGATCGATATCGGTGGTGGTTCGACCGAGCTCATCGTCGGCGAGGGTCAGCAACCCGAAATTCTGCGGAGCTTGAAGCTGGGCCATGTTCGGCTGACGGACCGATTTTTCACCGATGGCGTCGACCAAGATCGGGTGCAGGCGTGCCGCACGTTTATTCGATCGTTTCTGGCTCGTGCTGCGGTGACCGTCCGGGAGGCTCACGTAGACGTGGTGGCCGGCGCGTCAGGCACCTTTGAAACCGTGGCAGCGTTGGCCGCGACATATGACGACAGCGAGTCCAAAACGGGTATGACAACCCAACCGGTGGTGAGCGCCATCGTGTCCCATATCTCCGCAATGAAGATCACCGACCGACATGCACCGATCGAGGGCGTCGATGAGCATCGCCAAGACACGATTCTGGCAGGGGCGCTTCTAGTGGAGGCACTTATGCATACCTTGGGATTCGAGCAGTTTGTCGTAAGTCCCGATGCGCTACGCGAGGGACTCGTGCTCGACCGTCTGAACCGGCGAGAGTCGAGCACCGACAGCCTCCGGCATCTCGATTCGATCAGAGGCCACAGCGTGGACGCGGTCGCGGAGCGCTACGGGGAGAACGTCGTTCATGCCCGCCAAGCCACCGACATTTCCCTGCGAATCTTCGATGCCACCGCCGAGATCCACGGTTTTGGTTCGCCGGAGCGTGACGTGCTCGAAGCCGGTGCGATGTTGCACAACATTGGACGCTTCGTCGGTCACGGCTCTCACCACAAGCACTCGTACTACTTGGTTCGCCACGCAGAACAGCTCGCCGGCTTCAACGAGCACGAACGCGAGCTGATCGCACAGGTGGCCCGCTATCACCGCAAGAGCGCACCCAAGCTTTCACATGGGCCCTATGCAGCGTTGGGCGAACGTGACCGCCAGGCGGTTTCGGTGCTGTCGGGGATGCTGCGAATCGGGATCGCTCTCGATCGCACCTACCGCAATGTCGCAGCCGACGTCGACGTGTTGTGCGCACCCGACGAGGTGACGATCACGGTCGTTGGTGACGACCTCGAACTCGAATTGTTCGCAGCAAACGAGCGCAAAGGCCTGCTCGAAGAAGCGCTAGGCAAACCAATCTCGATCAGCGACAGCTAACCGCGCTCGTCGCTACTTCTTCTTTTTCTTTGTCTTGCGAGGTCGCGGAGGAACTTGGGTGCCCGACGATGTTCGCGCACTGCTGGTGTTCTTCGTCTTGGACTTGGTCGGCTTCGGTGGAGCTGACCCACCAGCACCTGCTCGAACGCGGGTGCGCTGTGGGGCTTCCCCGACCGTTGCGTCCGATGCGTTCACGCGGCGAGTGCCGTCTTCGTCCCCGGAGGACTTCTTGGCAACTCGGGTAGCGATCTGTTCGTACTCGGGCTCGCGTTCTTTCAGGAAAGTAACCACCGCAGAAGCGACGAACAAGGATGAATAGCCGCCCACGAGGAGCCCAACGAGCAGTGCCACCGAGAACTCTTGCAAGGTCGCCGCGCCGAGAATCAACGACCCGATGATCAGCATCGAGAGCACGGGGATAATCGACGTGATCGTCGTGTTGATCGAGCGGGCGAGAACCTGGTTGAGTGCGAGGTTCATCATCTCGGTGTAGGTGTAGCGCCCGGTCGCACCGACACGAGCCGTGATGTCTCGAACTTTGTCGTATACAACAATCGTGTCGTACAGCGAGTAGCCCATGATCGTCAAGAAGGCGATCACGGTGGCGGGCGTAACCTCGAAACGGAACACCGCATATACGCCGACGCTAATGATGATGTCGTGCGCTACCGCGACGAGTGCACCAACGGCCATCTTCCATTCGAGTCGTATCGAAATGTAGACGGCGATTGCGATGAAGAAGAAGAACAGCGCGTTGCGCGCCTTGTTCGTGATCTCATCGCCCCATGTGGGGCCCACCGATTCAAAGGCGGTGATCTCGCCGATCGCGGACAGGGACTGGCGGATCTCGTCGACCGCTGCGGTGTCTTGCACCGATGATCGGATTCGCAGGAACCGGTCGGTTCCCTCCATGACTTCTTGGATGCGAGCATCGGCGGCGACCTCTGCGGACAATACGGCCGCGGCGTCCTCTTCGGAAACGTCGGTGCGCAACTCGAACGATGTTCCGCCCTCGAAGTCAATACCGAGATCGAGGCCGCCGATCAGCAAAGCCGCAAGACTGATAGCGACGAGAGCGCCCGAGACGATCAGTGCCCGCTTCCAAAGCGCTGGGAAGTCCCAGTGCCGAAGCCCGTCGTTTTCTGGAGCGAGTTTCACGATGAACCCTCCTCGGTGCCCACCCGGTCCTGGGTGAGGCCAGGTATTCCCATTAACGCCGAGGATCCAGCGATCTTGGGTGTGCGTGCGATCCATTCAACCGCCGGACCCATGAAGAAATAGGTTGCGACCAAGTCGAGGATCGTTGCGATGCCGAGGTACAAGGCGAAACCTCGTACCGCGCCCACGGTGAGGGCGTACAGCAATACTGCACCGATCAGCGAGGCCATGTCGGCCTTGACGATCGTGGAGAACGCCACAGGGAAGGCCTTGTTCACCGACGTGCGGACGGTACGACCGTTGCGCACGTCCTCTTTGAGGTGCTCGAAATAGACGATGTTGGAGTCAACGGATACACCAATGGACACGATGATTCCGGTGATGCCCGCGAGTGTGAGCGCGAGCCCTTGGTTGGCCCCAAGGAACGAGATGATCGACCACAGCAGGGCCGCTGAGATGAGCAGCGACAGCATGGCTACGACACCGAGCGCTCGGTAGTAGCCAATGATGAAGATCGCAACGAGCACGAGGCCGACCAGACCGGCAATGACGCCAGCGTTTAGCGCGTCTTGGCCGATCGTGGCCGACACGATCTGTTGGTTCTCTGGTTCGAGCTGAATCGGCAAGGCACCGAAACGCAGAGAGAGACCGAGCTGACGTGCCGAAGCTTCGTCGAAGCTGCCGGAGATCTGGAAGGAGTCACCGAGGTCAGCGGCCTGCACGCCGGGCGCACTGATTACGGCGTTGTCGAGATCGACGGCGATGCGACCGGGGCCTCCGGCTGTGGCCGGGCACTCCGGTAGCCCAAGGAAGCAGCTCTGCGTCAGGGCCCGGAATGCTTCGTCGCCGATGGGGCCGTTGACGAGTTCCACGTCGACGAGCCATTGCACGCCGTTGAACACTCCTGCTGCATCTGCGAGACCCTCACCGGTCATGCCGGTAGGCCCGAGCACGTAGCGCGCTGGGATACCGAGGTCGGGGTCTGCGGGAACGATAACAATCGAGTCCTCTTCGATCTCATCGACGGGCGTGAAGCCGAACTCGTCGAGAGGTAGATCCGCTGGGTAGGACGCCGGACGATCGGTGCTCCCGAACGGCAGCTCTTGGATTACCGGACGGAACCGCATCACAGCGGTCGAACCAATGAGTTCGAGTGCCCGCTGCTGGTCATCGACGCCCGGAAGCGATACGAGGATGCCATCACCCTCGGCTTGGATCTCGGGTTCGGCGACGCCGAGACCATCGACACGGTTACGGATGATCTCTACGGCTTGATTGATTTGTTCGGGATCTTCGACCGGTTCGGTCGCTCGATAGCGAACCGACACACCGCCCTGGAGATCCAGGCCGAGAAGGGGCTCGTTACCGGCGACGAAGGTTCCGATGAGGGCGGCGATCGATACGACGGTGATGCCGATCAGATAGCCGAGTTGGCGACGGGGCATGTGGTACTTAGGCCTCGACTTCCGAAGCGTCGTCTTGCGCTGGGTCGGTTGGGAACTCACTCACGATGTCTTGAATGTGCGACCTGCTGATCAGAATTTCGATCCCCTCAGCCAATTCGAGATACGCCGCCTCGTCCAATACTTCAGTGAGGGTGCCGTAGATGCCCGACGACAAGAGGACCCGGTCGCCTTCAGCGGCGCGGCCGACCGTTGCCCGATGAGCCTTCAGCTTCTGCTGCTGAGGCCTGATGAGTAAGAAGTAGAACCCGACGAACAACAGCACCGGGAGAATGAGGTTTGCCATGTGACCGGCCCTTCCACAGATGTCTAGCGCACAAAGGCTATCGCTGTAGGACGCCAAACTCTTGCCAGGCGCCCTATCCCCACTTCGCGTGCGTGTCGCTAACGAAGGCATCGAAGCGTTCTTCTTCGATAGCGGTGCGCATATCGTCAACGAATCTCAGGAGCCACCACAGGTTGTGCAATGTCAGGATTCGAGCTGCCGTCGGTTCCTTAACTTGCAACAAGTGACGCAAATAACCCTTCGACCAGCGCGCTGCAGGGCCCGTCGGCTGAATGGGTTCGTCGGATTTCGCGAACTCCGCTCGTGTCAGATTCACTCGGCCGTCGTCGGTGAGGAGGGTCCCGTGACGGGCGAGGCGCGTTGGAAGAACGCAATCGAACATGTCGATGCCTCTGGCCACCGCATCGACGATGCCCGCTGGATCTCCGAGGCCCATGAAGTATCGAGGCTGGCCCTCGGGAAGGTTGTCAGTAGCGGCGACTAGCGGTTGGTGCCATTCGCTGCGGTGCTCGCCAACCGAGAGGCCGCCTACGGCGTAGCCATCGAAGTCCATGTCGACCAGACGCTGAGCGCTCTCGGCACGCATGTCCAAGTCCAACCCACCCTGCACGATCGCGAACTGGCTCTGCGTCGCTTGGGCGTCGGGGTGTTCGAGGAAGCTCCCCCGGGCGCGTTCAGCCCACAGCAACGTGCGATCGAGTGCCTCACGGATCACGTGGTCCGGGCTCGGGAGCGCACTACATACATCGAGCACCATCTGGATATCGGCGCCGATGGCGATCTGAGACTCCACCGCGCTCTCGGGGGTCATCTTGTGTTTTCCGCCGTCGTAGACCGATTTGAATGTCGCCCCTTCGTCGTCGATCTTGGGTTCGAGCGAGAAGACTTGGTAGCCGCCAGAGTCCGTGAGGGTGTGCCCGTGCCAATCGGCCATGGCGTGGAGGCCACCCAGCGCCTCCACGATGTCAGCACCTGGCCGCAACATCAGGTGGTAGTTGTTGGCGAGGATCACTTGCGCGCCAAGTTCCTCCATATCGAGCGAGGACAGGTGCTTGATCGCACCTCGGGTGCCGACCGGCATGAAGCACGGCGTGGTGAAGGTGCCTCGGGCGGTAGTGACAAAACCGGCACGGGCCTGACCATCTCGATGTTCGAGGGTAAACGAGGTACGCATGTGTCTATACCGCCCGGCGGTCGAGGAGCATGGCGTCACCGAAGGACAAGAATCGGTAGTCCGACGCCAAGGCCACATCGTAGAGTTCTCGCCACCGCGACCCGACGAAGGCGTCGATCATCACCAACAAGGTGCTCTTGGGCATATGGAAATTCGTCAGCAGTTTGTCGACGGTCAGGAACTCGAAGGGATCGCGAATGAATAGCTCGGTCGCCCCTTCGGGGCCTGATCGAGCCGCTGATTCGAGGGCACGGACCGTCGTTGTACCAACGGCCACGACCGCTCCCCCGTCGGCCTTGGTGCGGGAGATCTGTTCCGAGGTCTCGGCGGGCACTCGATAGCGTTCGGAGTGCATGTGATGATCGTCGAGATCGTGCGCGGTGACGGGTCGAAACGTGTCGAGGCCCACGATCAGTTCCACGCGAGCGGTGTCGATTCCTCGGTCGGCCAAATCCGCGAAGACGGCCTCCGTTAGATGCAGACCCGCCGTCGGCGCCGCAGCGCTACCCGGGCGTTCGGCGTACACGGTCTGATAGCGGTCGGGTTCATCGAGCTGTTCGGTTATGTAGGGCGGCAATGGCATGCGACCCACCCGGTCCAGAGCGGCTTCCAAGTCGCTCGACTCCAAGACCAATCGGCGACGCCCCTCACCGAGGTCCTCTCCGACCGTGACATGGAGATCGCTCTCCTCTGCGATGGTCAGCTCAGTACCTGGCGCTACCTTCTTGCTCGGCCGGACTAAGGCCGTCCATTCGGAGTGTTGGGACCGCAACGCCAGTGGTGCCGGACCATCTGGTTCGAGTAGCAATAGTTCGGTTCGCCCGCCGGTAGGACGGGTCGCAAAGATTCGGGCAGCGAGGACCTTGGTGTCGTTAACCACCAGCAGATCGCCGGGTTCCAAGATGGCTGGCAGATCGGCCACATGGCGATGCTCGCACGGCTGCGAACCTCGATCGATGAGGAGCTTTGAGCCGGCCCGCTCGGCGAGCGGTATCTGTGCGATGCGATGATTCGGCAGCTCGTAATCGAACTCCTCGATGTTTGTCACGCCATCGAGGCTAGCGCTGGTGACAATAGACCTCCGAGGCTCATGCCCTTTGCCCTCATTCTCGGCAAGACTGTCGCAATGAGATCGATTTGGGGAACGGCGTTTGGGCTGTTCCTTCGGCGGACAACAGCAGTCGCGATGGCATGCTCCGTGGTAGTCGTCGCGCTTGCTGTGGTGCCAGCGAGCGGCCAAACGCCCGCACCAATCGAGTGCGATGGCATCCCCGCGACAGTGCAGGAGTTCGAAGGTGAAGTTGTCGACCGCACCGTTCTGGTAGACGAATTCAGCACCAACATTCACCTGTTCACCGTGGCCGATGAGGCCGCCACGACCCAGATCGAAGTCGATGGCAAGCCCGAGTTGATTGAGATCGGGACCCGTTACCGGTTTGTCACCATCGGCATCTTCACCACGATCGAAGCCACTACCGCCTCACGGCTCTCAAGCGCATTCGGCGACAATCTGGCGTGCCTTACCGAAGAGGACCCCGACGATCCCGACGCTCCACCGATTCCGGTGCGCAACGGGATATCCACCATCGATGCCGATGGCGAACCGACCCCACTCGAACAACCACCGTTCTTGCCCACGCCGCCGATCTCCGCTCGAACGTTCTTCATCGGCTTTGCCGTCTTTGCCGTGATCGTGTTCCTGATGAAGTTCGTCCGCTGACCCGTCGACGCGTCTAACCCACAAGCCTCGCGCCCGGTTATTCGAACAGCCCCGGCGGCGTTTGTGAGTCGGGGGTACTCGTTGGCACCGACAGTCCGAGGTGTTCCCAGGCTGCCCGTGTCGCCATGCGGCCCTTCGGGGTTCGGATGAGCAAGCCTTGCTGAATGAGGTACGGCTCGTAGACGTCTTCGACGGTCTCGGTAGGTTCGCTCACGCTGATCGCCAACGTTTTGAGCCCGACAGGCCCTCCACCGAACATGTCGCAAAGCGCCAATAGCAACGCCCGAGTCGCCTTATCGAGCCCTCGCTCATCGACGCCAAAGAACTCCAGTCCCTCGACGGCGACCGAACCGTTGATCTTGCCCTCGCGTTCCACCTCGGCGAAGTCTCGGACCTGGCGCAGAAGTCGGTTTGCGATACGGGGCGTCCCTCGCGCACGAAGCGAAACCTCCGCAGCGCCGTCTTCGTCGATCGCGACATCGAGAATGCCAGCAGCGCGCTGAACGATCGCTTGAAGCTCTTCTGGTTCGTAGTAGTCGAGTCGAGCCGGGTAATCGAAGCGGTCCCGCAGCGGGCCCGTGATAAGCCCAGTACGAGTGGTCGCACCAACGAGGGTGAATCGAGACACCGGCAACCGCATCGTGCGGGCGGCCGGACCCTTGCCGAGGACCAGGTCGAGTTGAAAGTCCTCCATTGCGGGATAGAGCACTTCTTCGACGGGGCGAGCCAGGCGATGGATCTCGTCGATAAACAAGACGTCGCCGTCTTCGAGTTTCGTGAGGATCGCCGCGAGGTCGCCACCTTTTTCGAGCGCTGGACCCGACGTGATGTGGATCTCCGCGTCCATCTCGTTCGCGATGATGCCCGCCAGCGTGGTCTTGCCCAGTCCGGGAGGGCCGGCGAACAACAGGTGCCCCATCGCCTGGTTGCGGGCCTTTGCCGCTTGCATCATGACTCGGAGATGACCCTTGAGCTGTTCCTGGCCTACGAAGTCGTCGAGGCTCTGGGGGCGCAGGCCGAGCTCATCGCGGTCCTCGACCGCTCGTTCCTCGGAGTCGCCGCTCGGCGAGAGTAGTTCTTCGCGCACTACACGCCCTCGGCGATTAGGCGCAGGGCATCTCGGGTGAGCACCGCCGGGTCGCCCTCGGAGTCGATTCGCGACAGCACGTGGCGAACCTCGTCACCGGAATAGCCGAGGGCCTCTAGGGCCTGGCGAACCTCGAGATGAGCGCTTGGCTCTACTGCGGGCAGGTCTCGCTCGATCGAGGCCAGGTCGAGATCGGGGAGGTCGAGCTTGGGTTTGAGCTCAACGAGCATTCGGGTGGCCGTCTTCTTGCCGATTCCGGGGATAGCGCAGAGCGCGTCGACATCTTCGGTGGCCAGGACGGTCTTTAGTTCCGCTGGCCCGTAGACCGAGAGGATCGAGATTCCGAGTGCAGGTCCGACGCCGTGTGCCGAGATGACCGCTTCGAACACCCGCCGTTCGTCAATGCTCGTGAACCCGTACAAGATTTGGGCGTCTTCACGTTGTTGGTGATGCACGTGCACCATGACCTCGCTACCGACGGCTCCCGCCCGCGCTGAGACTGCTGGAGTCGTGATCACGCGGTAGCCAACACCGGCTACCTCGATGAGCAGCTCGGATCCATCGGGGCTGCGATCGAGCAGTTGACCGCGCAGCGATCCAATCACGTGGTGACCTCCATGGTCGACGTAGCTTGAGGAGCTCCTCGAATTGCACTGTGGCACAACGCGACGGCGATCGCGTCGGCGGCGTCGACCGGACGAAGTTCGTGTTCAAGTCCGAGCTGGCTTCGCACCATGCGCTCCACTTGCTGTTTGTCCGCGTTGCCATAGCCCGTGACCGCCAACTTGATCTCGTTCGGGCTGTATTGGACCACCTCACAACCCGCCAAGGCGCCCGCTGCCATCACCACACCCGATGCATGACCGACGGCCATAGCTGTCGACACGTTCACTTGGAACAACACACGCTCGATCGCGACCACGGCAGGTTTGAAGTCGGCGATGAGCTCGTTGACCTCGCGGTGCATAACCGCAAGTCGCGCGGGCAGCTCCGAGGAGGCATCGGTGCGAATCACACCCGCGGACACCGCACGCACCCGAGATGGTCCGGTCCATTCGATGCATCCATAACCACATCGGGTGAGACCGGGGTCGATTCCGAGTACGAACATCTGTACGACACTATCGTAGGAAAGGTCGCCCGTACGTGATAGTTGAGAGGCGATACGCTAGGAGGCAATGGCAGATACCTCCACCGCTCCCGGAAACCTTCAGGACCCCCGCGATGGGGAGAACTCTGAGGAGCAACCGGCGGAGCGAGTCTTCTCGAAATCGGTAGTGATCTCGGGTATCCGCTGTGTCCTCACCTACGTCATCTTCCCCTTCGTTGCCCCTCTCGTTGGCCTTACCTCCAGCGTGGGAGCCGTCGTCGGCGTGATCATCGGCGTGGTGGCGATCGTGTTCAACGTCATGAGTATTCGCCGCTTCTTCGCAGCCGACCACCCGTACAAGTGGTGGGCTAGCGCCATGAATGCAGGCGTGATCGTGCTGTTGGTGGTGTTGTTCTTTATCGACAGTCAGACGCTGCTCGGATAGACCGGTTCTTGGAAGAGCGCACCAGCTACAACTGCTCGCGCTCTCCTAGGCGTGGCTACATGACCGGGGTGTGGTTGCCGATAGGAGCGCCGTGCCGGATATCACCCCGCTCACCGTTCGCCGGATTCGCTTCGACTGGGAAGACGATGTCGACCCGGACCGCTGGCATCACACGATGCCCGAGTTCGGCGCGGGCGCGAACGCGGTTTCACTGATGATGCCTCACGCTGAGCCCTTCGTGATTTCGGCTGTGCGACGGGGGCTCGCCGAGTGCGAGAACCCGACACCTGAACTGCAATCGACGGTCGACCAGTGGGCTGGTCAAGAGGCAGCTCACTTCAAACAGCACCGCGCGTTCAACCGTCGTCTCACCGAACGGTCGGCCATCGCCCGGTTCCTTGACCGCCTGGGTGCACGAATCTTCTCCTCCCTGTCTCGCCGGTCGTCCGCCTTTGGCTTGGCCTTCGCCGCAGCGTTCGAATTGGTGGCCTTTAGCGCCGCCCGGTGGGCTGAATCAGGCCTGCGGCGCTACTTCGGTGGCGCCGACGAACGAGCGGCGACATTGTTCTTGTGGCATCTCGCCGAAGAGATCGAACACAAAGGGATTGCCCACGACGTGGTGCACGCCCACCCAACGGCACTGAAGAAGATGCCTCTAGCGATCTGGGTCGCTTTCGTGGTTCTGGTCGGTTACACCGCGCTCGGCGGGATCCTGTTGTTCGTTCGCTCGGCGGCTGCACTCAACCCCATCCGGTGGGCACGGCTGATCACTTGGGGTTTCAGCATGAACTTCGTGGTCATGCCGGTTCTGAGCGGCGCGTTACTTCGAGACTTTCACCCCGACCATTTGGTTGACCCGCCGTGGATGGCCCAGTGGTTGGGAGAGTACGACCCCGAAAGTGAGACCCTCCCTCTATGGACCGAGGCTGGCTTGGCCCAAGGTGGTTCTTCCACGCAACGCGAGCTATTCCTCAGTGGTCTCGAGAGCGTCGACGACGAGGGCGACGAGATCGGTGCCGAGGAGCGCGTCGAGCTCATCCCGTAGCGAATCGATCACCGGTCGATCGCCGACAAAGGCCTCTGCACCGTCTTTGACTTGGGTACAGCACCACGCCATGTCGGCCCCTTCGGTTCCCCAGTCAGAGCGCAACCATCCTCGCAATCGCGTGGCGTTCTCCCCGTGATCGACCTTGAGGGGCAGTTGCCAACAGATTGAGGGCTTCCACTCGATGGGCGATTCATCGCATCGTTGCGCTTCCGCGTGGAGCGCGCAACCGTGTCCGCCGGTAAATCCTGGTCGATTCAGGAAGATGCACGCGCCGTCCACCACCCGGGTGTTGGCCTTGCCACTCGGTGTTAGCTCATCGGCGAACGCGCCGCCTTCGACATACTCCCCGTGATGCTGAAAGTTCGCGGGCTCGATCGTGGCCGCGAGCGCAGCGATCGTCATCGCCTCGTCGTCGTTCAATAGTTCTGCCCCGACGCTGCAGCAACCGAGTCCGCCGGCCGCGTCCGCGTCTGGCTCGATGCCGTGACAGCCTCGGTCCCAGATACACGTCCACGACGATCGCAAAAAGTCGGCGTCGATCTCCCATACTTCGCCGTCATGTTCGACCGAGAGCCAATGTTCTTCAGAAACCATCGAGGCGACTGTACTCAGACTGCTAGCCGATCGACCGATTCTTTAGAGTTGGGTAAGATTCATGTAAACGGGGTGTGAAATGTGACGTCTGACCGCAAGTAACTCCCGTTCAGTCCGAATTTGTCCAATTTCTCCAATACCTTTGGTGGCACAACGACGGGAACTACCCGAGATAGCGAGCAAGTAATGCCAACCGGAACCGTGAAGTTCTTCTCCAGCGAGAAGGGATACGGCTTCATCTCACGTGACGAGGGCGAAGACGTATTCGTTCACTTCAGCAACATCGAAGGCGACGGCTACCGAAACCTTGAACAAGGCCAGGAAGTCGAATTCGAAATCGGACCAGGCCGCAAAGGCGACGAAGCACTGAAAGTTCGAGCTCTCTAGCTCGACGCACTAGTAGTCGGTGGCGACGCCACCGACCTTTACGCGGCGGTCGACGTAATCCCGTAGTTCACTAACAACGGTTTCGTCGATATTCGGAGGTTCATACTCTGATAGCGAGCGTTCAAAAACGGATACTGCGTGATCCTGTGCCGTAGGCGAACCTGCCTCTTCCCAGGTTTCAAAGTTCCGCCAGTCGGAGATGAACGGCATATAGAACGCGTCCCGGTAACGGTCTTGGGTGTGTTGGGTGCCAAAGAAATGGCCGCCCGGCCCGACTTCGGCGATCGCGTCGAGAGCGAGTTCTGCGTTGTCGATCCGAAGCGGTTCCAGAAACGTTTGGACCATCGCGAGTAGATCCGCGTCGAGCACGAGCTTTTCGTAGCTCGCTCGGAGGCCGCCTTCGAGCCATCCAGCGCCATGGAACACGATGTTCGCTCCGCCCATGATCGCCCCCCACAGCGAGAACACCGACTCGTAGCCCGCTTGGGCATCGACGGCATTTGCCGCGTTCACATTCGACGAGCGATACGGCAATCCATACCGGCGGGCCAGTTGACCGCCGAGCAGCGCCGCCTTCATGAACTCCGGGGTACCAAACGCCGGTGAACCCGACCGCATATCCACATTGGACGTGAAGCCGCCGTATGCCACGGGGGCTCCCGGGCGAACCAGCTGTGCCAACGCAATCCCCGCGAGCGCTTCGGCGTTCTGTTGGGTAACCGCTCCTGCGATCGTCACCGGTGCCATCGCTCCAGCGAGGGTGAACGGGGTGATGATCGACAATTGGCCGTGGCGGGCGTGCTCGATGATGCCTTGACACATCGGGACGTCGAGGCGCAGTGGCGAGGAGGTGTTGATGACGGTGTGCAGGCTCGGCTCCTGGTCGAGCTGTTCGGCGGTAATGCCCCGGGCGATACGCACCATCTCGAGACAATCCTGATTTCGTTCCCGTCCCAAGCTGTAGGCGTTGATGGCCTTGTCGCTGAGCGTCAGCAGGTCATAGGTGGCGTGGAGGTGTCGCACCGAAGGGTGGATGTCCGCTGGCTCAACGGGGTACCCGGCGTGCATATGAATCGAGTTGAAGTAGTGGGTTAGCTGCACCAACTTCTTGAAGTCTTCGTGGTTGCCCGTGCGCCGCCCTCCGGCAACATCGCTCACGTTGGGCGGGCTTCCGACGGCGGTGAAGACCACATTGTCGCCACCGATCTGCAGGTTTCGCTCCGGGTTCCGGGCGTGCAAGGTGAACTCCGAGGGAGCATGCCCAACCGCTTCGACAACCATCTCGGGGTCGAAACGCACCCGTTCGCCTTCGATTGAGCATCCCGCCGCAGCAAAGATCTTTCGGGCATCGGGTTCGAGCACGTCGAGGCCGATGTCTCGAAGCACGTCGAGCGACGCGTCGTGAATAGCTTCGAGTTGGTCTCGGTCAATGATCTCCGTGGGAGCGAAAGGGCGTCGGACCTGGGTAAAGGGCGCCTGCGTCAGCGTTGTCGACACACCCTCGCGTGCGCGCCCGCCTCGACGACCTCTGCGCCGAGGAGCGGCGGTCTCGCTCGCTCCCGAATCGGGCTGCGACGGCGAGTTTGGGTCATCGGACATCGACGAACTCTAGAGCGTTGGAGTCGCGCTGGGCAATGATCACAAACCTCGACGTGGTGTTCGCCGCGCCGACCCTCCAGAATCAGGCAATGGACTTCGGTGATGCGCTGCTCTTCAGCTCCCTCGTGTGGAGCGAGTCCATCCCAAAGCTCCGCATTCGACGCAACGGCGACGAATCGACCCTCGTACCAATCGAGGACATTCGACTTCGCTACAGCATCGATCCGAGCCAAACGCGTCGCTGCGTCGGGCACAATCCGTTTCGAGACCCGAGTACCCCATGGGTCGATTGCGATGCCGCCCCCTTGCCCCAATCGCGTACCTGCGACCGGTGCAGCGCCATCGACGCGACCTTCGCCTCCCAGCTACACCACGCGCATACGTTGGGAACCGGCGAGATCGACGCTGCGGTCCGAACCCACCTCGATAAGCCCAACGTGGCCTATCTGGCGGGCTTCCGCGATGGATCGGTAAAGATCGGCACGTCGACCGCGCCGCGTCTAGAAACACGATTGCGTGAACAAGGCGCATGGGCTGCCCGCATCGTGGCCCACACCACCAACGGCTTTGCCGTTCGGGTTCTCGAAGACACCGCCACCGCCGAGCTCGGGTTGGCACAGTCGGTATCGATCCGACGCAAGCTCAATGGCCTCACCCAACCCAAGGCTGAAGACTCCCTGGACCGCGAACTGTCCAGTTGGGTATTCGGCGTGCACCGGATCATCAACGAACTCGACGATGACCGCCTCTCGCCAGTGGACGAACCGTGGGAGAACCCTCTTCGGGGCTCCCCGACATGGCAAGGGCTGCACCATTACCCGCATCGACTCGACCGGGGCTCGCACGACCTCCAACTCGTAGGCGCCTGCGGCCGAGCCGTCCAAGCCGTGCGGCCTGGCGGCGATGACCGTTTCGTACTCGACGTCGGCCAACTCTTCGGTCACGAGATCGCCCTCGCTGACGATGTGGTGGCCGATGAAGTCACCGTGCAAGACAGTCTCTTCTAGACCGTGCTGGCTCAACTAGTCTCGCAGTCATGCACGGCGTAGTCCGGTGGCCGTCGACATGACCGGTCCACCAGTCGGATCACATGGTCTCGTGGCGCATCCTCGGCCGGCGGCGTTTCCTTTTGGCCCGCCATCGCTCGCCGAACTGCTCGACGTTGGCTCGCAGGATTACCCAGATCGTTTGGCGCTCATCGACGGTGACCAAACGTGGACCTACCGGGAACTCCACGACGAGGTGATCGAACGGGCGACCGAGCTAGCCCGGGGCGGTTTCTCGTATTGGCCCGTGGAGAGTTCGGCGGAGCTGATCATCTCCGTGCTCGCCGGGTTTAGGTCCGGTCACGGTTGGATCGCGTCCCGAGCGCCTCAGAATCTCGACACATCGGCACTGGCCACGAGTGTTTCGGCACCGAGCATCGACCCCCAAGATCCCGCGGTGGTCGCCTTCACCTCGGGAACTACCGGCGAACCCAAACGTGTCGTACATAGTCAGCACTCGTTGCTGCTGCCCTGCCTCGTGAGCATCGCTGTCGAACCCCCACAACCCGGAGAACGGATCGGTACTCCGCTCGATCTGCGAATCGCGAACGTGATGGTCCTCGGCCCTCTGTCAGCGTTCGCAAGGGGCAGCACCTACGTCGTGATGCGACGGCGGTACGCGACCGGGATAAGCCAAGACATCGCGGCTCACGGGGTCACGCGACTGCTTGCGGTACCCACATTGGCCTATGACCTCGCCGCTAGCTCGGAGGTCGACCCTGAACAGCTCCAAACACTCGATCGAGTCATACTCGGCGGCTCCGGCGGCGACCCGGCCACCCAGCAGCGCTTCTTCGACCGGTTCGGTGTGCGACCGACGCTGAGTTACGGGTTGAGTGAAGCTCCGACGGGGGTCGTTCGCGAATCGCTGGCCGATCCAATCGGGTCGCGCAAAGGCCACCCGCTCCCCCACGTTGAGGTCGTCATCGCCGATCCCGAGACCGGAAGCGAAAACCCGATCGGAGAAGTGGGCGAGGTGTGCCTTCGGAGCGCCAGCGCCGGACCGTGGGCGGGGACGTGGACCGGGACGCTGGGATACCTCGGCCAACCCGAACTCACCGAGCGGCTGTTCCGCGACGGGCTCCTCCATACAGGCGACATGGGCGCCACGGATACAGAGGGTCGGATCTCGATCACTGGTCGTCTCAGCCAACTGATCATCCGCGGCGGCGAAAACGTCGACCCCGAATCGATACGGCGGGCGCTGGTCTTAGACCCGACCGTTGCTGATGCGCACGTCGTTGGCTACCCGGACGATCGACTCGGACAACGCATCGGGGCTGCGGTTGTTGTGGCCGACGGCGCCGAATTCGACCCGGGCGCCATTCAAGCGCGCCTTGCCGAAAACGGACCCGATGTTTCCTTCCCCGACAGGCTCGTCCTTCTCGAGGAGATCCCGCGCAACCAAATGGGCAAAGTCGCGGGTCTGCCCGACGAGCTGTTTACCGATTGAGCGCTGCGTTAGCGCCAGTTGCAGGAGATTGCGGTGCGATCGGTTTCGAGCCCTCGCAGCGGTTGACCGTCGAAGCGGTTTCCGGTTTCTGGGCTTTGGTCGCCAGCGAACATGAAGGTCGCAATGATGCCCGGTCCGTCGGCCTCGAGGGTCGTCGCACCAATACCAACGGTGTCGAAGTTCGGGTTGAGGATGTTGCACAAGTGCGACCCGCTCGCCACCAATGTGGTGTGCAGATGAGATGCTCGTTGTGTGCCGGTCCAGGCAACGTTCTCTCCTGCGGTGGCGTACCCAAGTGTGGGAACAGCGTTCTCCCAGGTACCCGAGTGCCGTAGCCACGACGTTCGACCATTGGCCCGGTCTATCTGGAGCTGAGCAGACCATTCTTCGGCCCAACTATCGAGCGCCGGTTCGATAGTGAGCCGGTTCAAACCGCACACCTCTCGGGTGTCGTTCAAGAGCGCAAGAAGTTGAAGCTCGAGCACGCCGGAGCTCTCGTATTGGGCAAAGTGGTCGAAGATCGCCTGCTGGGTGCACGCTGGCACCGAGTTGGGAGCCCGCACCGTGGTGGCGGCAAAGCCCTGCGGCTCGGGGACCCTGAAATTGCTCAGCTGACCTTCGACCAGTCGCCCATCTTGAACGACGGCGTCGTTACCGTCTCCCCCGTCGGCAATTTCTCCGGCGGTCGAGACGAGAGAGTCGGACCCTCTGTCGCCGAAGAGCGCATCATGACCGAGGTCTCCACTGAGGTAGTCGAGCCCGTTACCGCCGCGGAGCTCATCATCGTCAGTGTCACCGCGAACAGCGTCATCATGGCGACCACCGCGCAGGTCATCGTCGCCCTCGCCCCCATAGACCACGTCCTTGCCCCGGTTCCCGCGGATGAGGTCGTCGCCCTCACCGCCGTAGATCAGGTCCGCGCCGTTATTTCCCCAGACCAGGTCATCGCCGGGTCCTGCGCAAATGAGATCGTCACCGGCCCGACCCCGAATCTGGTCGTTTCCACCCAACGCCACAAAGACGTCGACGCCTTTGGTTCCAATGAGAATGTCGTTTCCGGGAGTACCGACGATGGTCGCTGCGTGGCCTTCGCAGTACAGCTGCGCTTGCGCGCCGACAGGACCGGCGCTGAGCACCGATGCGACGAGCGCCGCGACAACAAAGAGTCTTGCCAATTTCACCCATCAGGCTTCGACATCGGAAAGTCTCGCCTTAAGGACGACCTAGCAAAATGGAAAACAACCGAGGCTGTCCGTCAAGCCGTGGGCGGCTCGACGGTGATGCTCGCGAAGGGCAATCCCCGTCCACCTCCGCTAGCGATCTTGCAGGAATCGTTGGTTGGGCCATAGGGTACTCGCACCATGACTAACACACTTCCTAACGGCCTCGTCGAAACGATGGGGCCCGGCACCACTGTGAAAGAAGCGGTTGATCGGCTGCTCGGTGCCATCGAGGCCAACGAGAAGTTGGGACATATCGCGACGGTCGATCATTCTGCTGGCGCCCAGCGTGTAGGCCTTGAGCTCGAGCCGACGATCGAAGTGTTTTTCGGTAACCCTGCGGTGGGCACTCCACTGATGCAGCTGGCGCGCACCGCGGCTATCGACCTTCCACAGAAGATCGTGATCACCCAAGCCGACGATGGCGTGCGAGTTCTCTACAACGATCCCGCATACCTCGCAGAGCGCCACGGACTCGGTGAAGCACCACAGCTGGAGATGGCCGCTGGTGCGTTGGCAAAGCTCGCAAGCGTCGCTGCCGGAATCTAACCACTAGCTCCCACGCGAGGGCGCTAGGTATGGGTGACTCACATGCGGGCCAGCTGCAGGCTTCGCAGCTCGTCCAACGATGCCATCTCTATCGCTTTATACATCTGTCATTCCACTTATGGAATCTGTGGTCCAAAACCGCGCGCTAGTAACGGAAACGGACCACGAACTCTTACCAGATCGCCGTTGGGTCCAGATCGATTACTTCGCGCATGCGGGTCATCAGCGGTTGCCAGTCCGCGCTGCGTGTCGTGCGACCATTTTGTTCGGGGGCGGTGCCCCAAACAATGGGGCCCACTTGGGCCTCGACCGCTGCTACGAAATCCGGCCACCGATCGCCGAAGGCTCCGGCGGCAACGCTTTGGGCAATCGCATCCTGTTCACCTGCGACCGGTTCGAACAGACCGCCGACCAGCGGCGCGAGGCGCGTCACGCCTTCGACAAGGCGAGCGCGCGCCACCTCATCGTTGATCAATACCTCGAGCATCTGCTGGGCATGCATGCGATGGAAAAGCTCTTCTCGTTCCACCCGGGCCGCGAGATGGCGCACCGCAACGATTGAGGACTCAGCGACCAGTTCCCATCGCAACTGATCGGCGAGATCGAACAGCCAATGTCGAGCGAAGGCGGTGGCCCAGTCGTCGGTGAAGTACTCGACGAGATGAGACGAGCGGAACTCTCCGCCGGGACGGTCGAAGGCCAGCGCATCGATCGCCTGATCATCGTCGCCCACGAGCAGCTCATAGATGAGGGCGGCGTGGCCCAACTCGTCTTGTCCGATGCTGCAGAACGCGAGGTCCTCTTCAAGAAATGGGGTCACGCCAATCCATTCGGCGTGTTGTTGACCCATCAGGTGTTTGTCATCGGCGAGCGCCAGTAGGAACTCACGAACCTGAGGTGAGATCTCAGTCATCGTTGCCTCCGTCTGCGTCCTCTGTGCGGATCGCCTTGCGCCGGGCGGCAACCGCTGCACCATCGTGATGACGATGGGGCTTGTCGGCATTGGGTCGGACGAATGCGTTGTCGGCGACGATCACGTGCTCGCGGTTCACGACCCACAACCGATCGCCCTCGGCACGGCGTGCGTAGGCTTCGCGGGCCATGACGAGGGCTAACTCATCGTTGGCGGCCTCGACTGCGCCGGCGTGGCGAAACTCATCACGCCCGTCCTTCTTCAAAAACACTTCGTAGGTCGTCATGGTTAACTCCGCAGTACTTCGACGGTCTCGCCGCACGCCGTGCAGCGGCTGACCGACCGACATCGACTCGGCCCGAACAGCGATTCGTGGGCCGTAGGGGCGCCGCACAACGGACACGCTGGATCCACTCCGCCGATGCGCACGGCGACGGTGAACTCTCGTGCCACGAGGGTTCGAGCCTTGGGCGTCATCCGGTCGACGGTCCACACCGGGGACCGCAGCCAATCCACGTCGACGTGCTCGACGCCGGGGACGGCCAGAACAGCTTGGCGCACATCGTCGGCGATCATGGCCAACGCCGGGCATCCCGAGAACGTTGGGATGAGACCCACCCGCACGGATACACCGTCGACTGCGAACTCCTCGAGAAGCCCAAGGTCCACAATCGATACGCCCGGGTATTCGGGGTCATCTACCCGCTGGACTGCGGTGAGGACTTCCGCCTCAGAAACGCCGGACCGCGCTGCGAGGCCAGAAGGGGTCTGACCCGCTTGCGCTTCGGTGGCGTGGAGGAGTTCGGTCATTGGGCCACCATCGCGTCACGTACCCAGCTACTACGTTCCCAGTTCTCGCGGGCCTCGTTGATGCGGCGAGCCGAATCGGGGCCACCTTGGGCCAGGGTCCGTTTGAGCGGCTCCCAGTCGATCGGCCCAACGTCCCACTTCTTGGTCTCTTCGTCGTAGGCGAGATCGCCGGAGGGAACCGTGAAGCCATAGCCCTGAAGCATGGGCACGAACTTCTGCACCCACTTATCACGCAACACTTCGTTGCGTTCGGACTTGATGTGCCAGCGGAGCAACTTGTCATTCGGCTTCGAGTCCGGACCGAACAGCTGGAGCGCTGGCCAGAACCAGCGGTCGAGCGCTCCTTGGAAGATCTCGCGTTGGGTGTCGGTGCCCTGCGCGATGCGCATCATGCGATCTTCACCCAGACGCATGTGAAAGCCCTCTTCGCTGATGATGCGCTTGAGGATCCGCCGGTACGGCCCGTACGAGCAGTTCTTGAAGACCGCCTGTTGACTGGCGAGCGCGGCGGCATCGACGAGGAAGGCGATCGCTACCTGGTCTCCCCACGTTTCTGCCTTGTAGTGGAAGACATTATGAAACTTGGACTTCCCGGCGAAGAGGTCCTCGAGCATCTGTTCGCGGTTCTTGATGCCCATGTCGGCGGCGACCATGTACAGCAGGTGCCCATGGCCAATCTCGTCCTGGGTCTTCGCGAGCACGGCCATCTTGTGGCGAAGCCCCGGCGTGCGCGGAATCCAGTCGCGCTCGGTCAGGCCGCCCATGAGCTCGGAGTTCGCGTGCATCTCAATGAAGGCGAAGACCGCTTGGCGGTATTCGTCGGGCATATCGTCATCGGACTCGACGATCCCCCCGTCGTCCAGAAACGCTTCAAACGCTTCCATATCTGACCAACTACGCATGAAAAGTCCGTTCTGAGTTGCCTTGCCAGGAGCGAGGGGCGAGCGACGTAAAGGAGCCTCTGGCTAATCGCAGAGAAGCCGGAGGCGTCGATTGCGGCGATAGCACCGACAACATCACAGCCCGACCATCGTGAGCACGTCGTAGACGGCGGCAAGTTCGTCGTCCTGGTTGAATACCCGCGTGTCCCAGGCAACTTCGCCATATCCGCGGGCTTCGTGCCAGACCTTGCGCTTACAGGTGAACACGACATGGATCTCGTCGCCGGGTTTGGTCGGTGTTGCGAACCGCAAACGGTCGAGACCGTAGTTGGCCAACACCGGACCCTCGGCCGGCTCCACGAAGAGGCCGGCTGCGAAGCTCAGTACCAGGTAGCCGTGGGCGACGATCCCGTCGAAGATCGGGTTACGGGCGGCTGCTTCTTCGTCCATGTGGGCATAGAACGTGTCACCGGTGAACTCAGCAAAGTGTGTGATGTCCTCGTGGGTGATCACCCGAGACTCGGTCGTGATCGAGTCGCCGACCTCGAGGTCATCGAAGCCGAGCCGGAAGGGGTGCTGCCCCTTGTCATTCGTTGGTGCGCCAGCGACGTACTCGCCGGTCACTGCGGTCAACATTGCGGGGCTTCCCTGAACCGCAGTGCGTTGCATGTGGTGATACACCCCACGGATACCGCCCATCTCCGCGCCGCCTCCGGCGCGTCCTGGGCCTCCGTGAACGAGGTGCGGCAGAGGCGAGCCGTGGCCGGTGCTGTGTGCAGCTGCGGTCTCGTCCACGATGTGCACGCGACCGTGATGTGCGGCAATCCCGAGCGCCACCTTCGACACCTCGTCGGTGTCGGCGCCGTAGACCGAAGCGACCAGGCTGCCGTCGCCCAGCGCTACGAGGTCGATCGCTTCGTCCAGATCGCTGTACGGGACGAGCGTCGACACGGGGCCGAAGGCTTCGGTCTGGTGGATCACATCTGCCCAGCGGTCGGTGGCTCGCAAGAGTGTTGGGGCCAACATCGTCGAGTTACCCGGACCCCCGACGACAGAGTCTGCCGCCTTCTGAAGCACGCCCACGGCAGCGAGCACTTCTTCTGCTTGGTCGGCGCTCGCGACGGGACCCATGGTCGTTTCGGAATCTCGGGGATCACCGACCACGACCTTTGCAAGTGTGGCTTCGATCGCTTCGCTCACGTCGTTCATCATCGACTCGGGAACGAATGCCCGGCGGATAGCCGTGCATTTCTGGCCGGCCTTAACCGTCATCTCACGAGCAACCTCGGCAACGAAATGATCGAACTCTGGAGTTCCTGGACCGGCGCCAATCGTGAGGACGGCCGAGTTAAGCGAATCAGCTTCGGCAACGAATGGTACCGATCGGGTGATCACGTTCGAATGCGAGCGGAGCATGTTGGCCGTAGATGCCGATCCGGTGAAGCCGACGG
>CAZTDG010000003.1:0-49318 GCA_964612655.1 uncultured Acidimicrobiales bacterium
GCGGACGGTATCTCAGAAGGCGTGGTCGGCGGCGAAAAGGCATCCACTGTCGGCGGCGCAAAAACTCCAGGTGCGACACCTGACGCTTCGACGGGAGGTGTAGGCGGTACCGGCGGAGGCGTAGGCGGCTCCCAAGCCGCCGGCACGACGGGTGTTCCGCCAGCACGCGGAGCCTCTGGGGCGACAGCCGGTGGCACCTCAGGAACTTCGGGAGCCGCGGCCGGTGCCACATCGGTTGGCGTAGCCGGTGGCGCCTCAGCCTGTTCTTGGGCAGCCATCATCTCGATCTCGCGACGAATCGTGTCGCCAAAGAGAATTTCGAATTGCTCCGGTGTGAGCCCGTGGTTCGCCATAAGTGTTTAAGTCCCGGCGCTTTCTATCAGTTTAGGCGCGGGTTCTTGGGCGCGACCAGTGGGGCGTTGGTCACCTATGACGTAGTGCAGTGAGTCAAAGCGTCGTCGGAAGTCCGATACTCGTGCAGCCACGGCTTCGGGTTCATCGTGAAGACCGAGCATGATCAGCTCGGCCAGTTCGTCGACGTCTCCAACGCCCATCCCCCACCGGACCATCTCGTTGGTCCCGATCCGCACACCTGCGTCAGTGCCGTCGGGGAGACCAATCGCGCACGTCAGCAGATTCGCTCGTCGTAGATGTCGAGTCGTCGCATCGCCGCCCCGCTCCCCCGCCCGCAACGCGAACGCGTGGGATCGGGTGTGAGCGTCACCGGCTCGGTGCACATCGGCCCCGGCGTCAGCGAGTGCTCGGGCGAGGTGGCCAGCAACTTCGACCATCGCTTGGCCGTACTCCTCCCCGTGTTCGACCCAATCCAACAACGTGACCGAAAGCGCAGCGCTTTTCGCCGCATCGAAGTTTGCGGTCATCCCCGGGAAGGCGATCGCATCAACGCGTTGTGCGATTTCGGCGTCGTTGGTGACGAGCAACCCTGATGGCGGACCCGCCAAGCTCTTGTAGGTGCTCATCGTCATGACGTGCGCGCCTTCTCGAAGCGGATTAGGCCACGCCTTGCCAGCGATCACACCAGAGAGGTGAGCTGCGTCGAAGAGCACCTTGGCTCCCACCGAGTCGGCGACCCGACGAATCCCGGCAACATCATGATGTTCGAGGTTCAGGCTGCAACCGATGGAGATGACCTTCGGTTGCACTCGTTCTGCGAGGTCGCCAAGCGCGGCAACGTCGACCGTGTACGTGGCGGCATCGATTGGCGCCTCGTGAATTTCGAGCCCGTACAGGCCAGCGCAGCCCGGCTGTTGATGGGTGACATGACCGGCGATGGTTGCTGGCGGAACGATGATCGCGTCGCCTGGATTGGCGAGCGCCATGAACGCATACATGTTGGCCATCGCTCCCGACGGCACGCGGATCTCTGCAAATTCTGCCTCGAAGACTTGAGCGGCGAGCTCGGCAGCGATGATCTCGATCTGTTCGATCGCTTCGAGACCCATCTCGTACTTCGCGCCGGGATAACCAAGCGATGGTCGTGCCCCTAACCCAGCGCTCAGCATTGCTTCAGCGCGCGGGTTCATCGTGTTGGTTGCTGGATTGAGATTCACACTCTGTTGATCGTGAATCGCAGAGTTCTCCGCGACGAGCTCATCGATCCATTCGGCGATGTCGCCGGCCGCAGAACGGGCAACTCGTTGCGCTGTCTCGATGACATATTCTTCGCTGGCTGCAGGCACCCACGTGCGATACGTGAGCGACGGGCCTGATGGGTTCGGTGTTGTCACGACACCAGTGTCGCACGCCCCTCCGAAACCGAGACCTCCGGGAACCCGATGAGCGCCGGTAACCTCGGGCCTATGTCTGATGAACCGATGCTCGGCCGCAAAGTCGCCGAAGGCGAATACGGCCGACTGGATACCTTCGCCGTCGACCGCCCGATCCGGGTCGTGTTCACGACCGAAGAACTACAGGCGCTATGCCCTGCCGTAGAGGGAACCCAACCCGACATCTACAAGGCGACGATTAGCTACACGGCCGTGACTCAGGCAATCGAGTCAAAGTCGCTGAAGCTGTGGCTCACGACGTATCGAGACAAGCGCATTTTCGCCGAACACCTCGCAGGTGAGATGGCCGACCACATCGCCGCTCTCGGCGACGGCGTGACCGACATCGAAGTCACACTGAGCCAGAACGTCCGTGGCGGCATCGCCACCGAGGTGATGGCCCAACCAGCCAACGCCTGAGAGCGCTGTAATACGAAGCGGCGCTTACGACACGGTGTTGGCGAAGCGCTTGTGTGGCGACGGCCGGGGACCATCGAATTCGACGATGCCGACCAAGTAGCGATTGATCGCCCGGTTCTGGAGGAATCTCGTGAGCGGGGGAAGCACGTGGTTGGCAACGGCTGCTCCTCGCCACATGGCGGTGACCGCCATCTCTGCGGTTCCGTCGGCGTGACGGGTCACGATGAACGACTCTTCGCCGTCCTCCGGGTGATGCGGCAGGGTTGAGTAGGTGAACCCGAAACGATCAGGCTCCTCGATGACCTCTACTATCCGGGCGGTTGCGCTGACGCTCAGCGGTCCAGCGGGAATGGTCATGGCCAACGTCTCACCGGCGCGAATCTCAGGCACCTCGGGGTAGCGAACAATGCCTGCTCGCTTGTGCCCCGCCCAGTCCCGGATCCCATGGACGGCACGGTCGAAGTCGCCGTGCTCGATCTCTGTGCGCCACACCTTGAACTCCATAGTCTCGGGCCTCTCACCCTTCAGGAGCCCGATTGGGTTGGTCGGAAGATCACCGATTGCTTTGACCTGCAGATGAGCGAGGCGTTCGGCGCTCGGTCGACCAAGGTGCATGCCCACTTCGGCCTGATCTTCGACGGGCAGTGCGGGTAGGAGGTTGATCCCAATCAGGCCCAGCAACCCGAAGCCGAACCCGTTGAGCATGCCGTGGGTGCGCACCATGCCTTGCAGGTCGAGGTAGGTCCAACCGAACTCTTGTGTCCAGGCCCAACCAATCGCGAGCCACATGCCGACGAACAGCGACAGGCTTGAGATTGTGAGCAGGACCCTCGCTGCACCATCGATGGTCCGAGCGAGTTGCATGGTGCGAAATGCGACCACCATGCCGACGATGGCCATGAACGTCGCGGCGAACCACTCGGTCGTGCCATCGACCGTGATTCCAGCTGCGGTGACGGGAACGCCGAGGATGACCATTGCTGGCAGCAGCACTCCCCTGCCCAACCGGTCACCGACAACTCCGGCAACGATGGGCAAGGCGAATCCGGCGTAGTGGAAGTGCACTGCGGTGAGTTGCACGATCGCTGCGCTGAAGCCGAGGGGTTGCCAGCCCGCACGGCTGATCACGAACCAGGCGCCACCAACCACGATGAACAGCAGCGCTGCGTCGACTCCACGACCTGGGGTCTGAAGAGTTCGGCGAGACAGCAACCGGCCAGCACCGATTGTGCCGAGCACCAACGTGTATCCGAACCATGGGAGTGCGAGTAGCGCAGCGGCGAGGCCCTGCTCCAGCGAGAGGCTGATCGCCGCGGTGATAGCGATGAGCGGAGCGGCCTTCGCTAGCGGGATGAGCAGGGCTGTGGTTGGGCCCGTTGACGGGCGAGCGGCGATGCGAAGGCCCAGGGGGACGATGATGAACATTGCGAAGGCGAGAACGATTTGTGTCTGCATGTCTTCATCATAACGATGTTAGTGAATACTAGCAAGGTATTTGTTGATAAGGTTGTGATCATGACCGCAGAAGCCAATGAATTCACCGTTGATCAGCTCGCGCAGGACGCGAAGCTGCCGGTGTCCACAATTCGCATGTACCAACACCGCGGACTCATCGAACCGCCGGAGAAGCGTGGCCGTGTCGGCTACTACGGCGAAGCGCACCGTGAGCGTCTTCGCCTCATCGCACAACTGCAGGACCGCGGGTTCTCGCTCGCCGCAATCAAAGAAGCCGTCGACTCGTGGACCAGTGGAGCCTCACTCAACGACCTACTGGGAGTTAGAGACATCGCGCCGGGGCTCGCTACCGAGCCCGTACGCACCTCTCCCGCCGAACTCGCAAAAAAGTTCGGTGACATCGAGGTCACCCAGGCCGACATCCAGCGAGCAAACGAGGTTGGCCTCATTGCGCTCGACGGCGCCGACGTACTCGTGCGGACACCTGAGTTCCTAGAGATCGGCCCCGAGGTCGCCGGTCACGGCGTCCCAATTTCGGTGATGCTCGATGAGTACGACGCCATGCGCAAGTCGACAAAGAAGACCGCTAAGCGTTTCCAGGCTGTCTTTGAAGAGCACCTATGGGCCGAGTTTGAGGCCAACGGCATGCAGGCCAACGACATCTCTGCACTCACCCAAGCCGCCACCCGACTCGCCCAGCTCGCATCAGCCTCGATCACCGCCGAGCTCAATGCCCACTTCGCCGAGTTCGTCCAGGACTACATCACCCGCGCCGAGGACGGTTAGGGACTGTCCCTAACGGTTTATGCTTCGGGGCTGAGATAGGTCGGTGCCGTTGGCTTGAGGGGGCGGGCGTACCAGAGCGGACGACGGAGGCCACCAGGACCTGGTGCTGGCCGGGTCTTTTCGAGCCATTCAAGGTAGGCCTCACGAGACTTGTTGGTGTCGACCACGACGTCGCCGTATTGGTCACCGGGCTCGGCTGGGGTGACGTGCACCCGCTGATGCCAGCACTGCATGCCCGAGATCGGGTCCGGTTGCACCGAGAAGGTGAGGTTCTGATGGACGCCGGTGTCGGTCCACCAGATGCGGTTCGTGTCGTCGTCGTCGGAGTTCCACGTGCTGATGCCATCGGTGCGCTTCAATTTCCAGACGCCGCGCTCGTCGGGCTGACGGTCCGGGAACTTGATGTCGGCTTTGCCCGCTCCCCAACTTCGAGCCTTGTCGTCTTCTAGACGCCAACGGCCCATGTGATGCGAGGCTGCGACGATGCCGGGGCGGATGCCTTCGGTTTGCCAGGCGCTGATCACGAAGTGGCCAATGCGAGTTGTGACCCGCACCAGTCCGTTCTCTTTGATGTTGAGCTTCTCGGCGTCTTCTGGGTGCAGCCACAGCGGATGGCGGTGACTGATCTCGGCCAACCACTTCGAGTTCGCCGAACGAGTGTGAATGAGCGTCGGGATACGGAACGTCGGCAACAAAATGCGCTCGTTGCCGGCCATATCGAGCTCTTCCCAATGCACATGGCTCGGAATCCACTTCGGGGTCGCGTACTCCGGCCAACCCCAGTCTTTGAGCGTGGTCGAATACAACTCGAGCTTCTTCGACGGGGTGACGAAGCCTTCTTTCAGCTCGCCGTCGATCTCGATCGCGGGCGATCCGTCGCCCAAACCTTGGAGCTTGATGTCGGCGAGGCCTTCGGGCGTTCCGTCCCACATGCCAGCAGTACCCGGCTTGCGGTATACGCCGCCCTCGTCCTTCTCGCAACCTTCGACCACCGATGGATCAATGTCGCGTTCGTAGGGGGTCTCTTGGTCTCCGGGGATCGAATAGGCACCACGGTTACGCATGTATTCGAGGGGTGACTCCCCCGCGGCTGCGGCTTCTTCGGCGAGGCCGGGCACGTTCTCGGTGAACATGATCTCGTAGTACTCGTCGACCCCGATCGGCTTGCCGGGGTTCTTTACGCTCTCGAAGTGTTGACGAATGCCCATCGAACCGTCGGGGTCGATGGCCCAGCTCAGGTCGATCCAAAACTCGTTCTCTTCCCACACCTCGCCGGGGTTGAACTCATGCGTGCGCGAGTCCTCGTTTACGTCTTCGCCCTGGATCTCTGCGAAGCGGCGGAACACGCTTTGCCGGAACGCAATCCAACGACCCTGGTGGGTTTCGTAGCTGACGACGTCATGGCGTTCAGCGCCAACGCCCATCGGCAACACGTAGTCGGCGAACCAGGCGGTTTCGTTCCAGGTTGGAGTCAGCGCTACGTGGCACTCAACCTTCTCAGGGTCCGTAAGTGCTTCCATCCAGGAGAAGCCATCGGGGTTAGTCCAGATCGGGTTGTAGACGCGAGAGAAGTAGGTGTCGAGCTTGCCCCGGCCCTCGTTGAGGAAGTGCGGCAAGAGGATCGACATCTCGTGGTACGCGAGCGGGAACTCCTTGGGCCACTCGAGGTCGTTCCAACGCTCGATACCTGGTGCACCGAGTGGCGCTGCGGGCTTGAACTTGTTCCAGCCGTTGCCAGACGTGCCGCCCTCGGTTGCGACCGAACCGGTCATCACGGCAATGAAGAACAAGCAGCGGGCAACTTGCCAGCCGCCCATGTTTCCAGCCCCTGCCGCACGCCAGTTGTGCGACGAGAACTTGGTTGGATGAGCGCCGATGATCGCCGCGATCTCGCGAATCTGCTCAGCCGAAATGCCGGTGATGTGCTCGGCTCGCTCGGGCGTGTACTCGGCGTAGTGCTCCTTGAGCGCCGGGCCGACCGACGCGAACTCGTTTGGCATGTCGGGGAACTCTTCGGCGAGGAAGGTCTCCCAGTTCACCCAGCGCTCGACGAACTCTTTGTTCCAGGTGTCGTCTTCGAGCATCTGGTGGATGATCGACAGGCACAGGAACGGTTCGGTGCCAGGCCATGTCGGTAGCCAGTAGTCGGCCTTCGAGCCAGTGTTCGAGAGGCGAGGGTCGGCCACGATTACGGTGGCGCCGTTCTGTTGGGCTTCGATGATGCGCTGCGCGTGCGGGTTGAAGTAGTGCCCGGATTCAAGGTGTGCCGAGATCAAGAAGATGACCTTGGCGTTTGCGTAGTCAGCCGATGGGCGGTCGTGTCCCATCCAGCTCTGGTAGCCAATGCGCGCGTTCGACGAGCAGATGTTGGTGTGGCTGTTATGGCCATCGACACCCCACGCCTGCAGCACACGGTTGGTGTATCCCTCTTCGCCGGGACGCCCGACGTGATACATGATCTCGTTGTGGCGTTCTTCTTGCATTGCTTTGCGCAGGCGTCCGCCTAGCTCTTCGAGCGCTTGATCCCAGCTGATGCGTTCCCAGCCGCCCGATCCGCGTTCGCCAACGCGCTTCATCGGGAACATGATCCGCTCGGGGTCATAGATCTGGTTGAGTGTCGCCGGACCCTTCGCGCAGTTTCGGCCGCGGCTCGCTGGATGCTCGGGGTTGCCCTCGACCTTTTCGATCTCGCCGGTGTCTTTGTTAAACCACGCCGTCAGACCACACCCGGCCTCACAGTTGAAACAGCTCGTCGGCACCAACGTGTGATGCTTTTCGACCTTGTCCGGCCATGCCTTAGCGTCGAGGCTCGTGACGTCATGCCAGTCTTCGAGCGGTGGGTACTTCTGGAGCTCAGTCATAAAGGAGTTTTCTTTCAAATTTGCGCGCTCGACGGCAATAATCGCCGTGCAGTGCGCGAATTTAGGAGAGGGGGACGGATTGGCCGGCGCGAACGAAGGCGGTTTCGGACAAGAACATGCCGATGAGGGCGAAGAGCCCGGCGATCACACCGAGGCCGACCGCCGCTGCCGACGCAGTGAGCACTGAGACGCAGACGATGGCGATGACGAGCGGGATGATCGCCCCCATGATGATTCCGCCCCAGAAGAGCGAACCATGTTTGCCCTTGACCATTTCGTGCACTGCGAGCTCCACATGGCGGCTGCCATGGCTGACGGTTTCCATCCAGCTGAGGACGAGCACGCTCGCGGTGCCTCCGATGAGCGCCCAGAACACCGCTTCTGTATCGGGCACCTCGACGAAGATGTCGGCGATGAGCCATGCAGCGGCGCCAGCGGTAACCGCCCGGGCCAGGAGCATCGGCAACAGCAATGGCGTTTGCCACAGGTCGCGACCCTCGCACTGGGCGAAGAGGAACGCTGTGTATCCCCGCCGTAGCAGCGCCGGTGATTGCAGCTGGCACTGCGAGGGCCTGCAAGAGGCCTTCGAACTCGAGCAGCCCGGCGATGAACCACACGACGGTGACCAGCCCAAATGCCATCAACACATAGGCGCCCTTGACCAGCCACGACGAGAAGTTGCCCTTGGTCAACAAGTAATAGAAGCGCTTCGGTTGTTTCAGGTCGCCGATGAGCAGGCCGCTCGTAATAGCCAAGAACACGACGGCCACGATCGGCGCCATGATCCCGACCGAGGCCTGGGCGTCGGCATTGCCGAGCAGGACCTGGAGCGCGGCGACCAACATCGCACCGCCTGCAACGGCCTTGGTGACGAGGTAGCCCGACACCATCTCGCCCCACGTGGGCTTGTGGCTCACGGTGTACGCGGTTCTGGCTACAACGCCGTCGAGTTCGGTTGGCTTCTTGCCGAGCGTGACCGGAACGCTCGGATGGTCGGGCGTGGTGTCCGCCCAGATCATGCCGTCGTTGGCGATCGCGGTTCGGGTGGGATCGAGCGCGGCTTGGTCGGCCCCCTTGTAGAAGACCTTCGGCTTCGTGTTCTGCTCTGGCGCACGAACAGCCACATCGTTGCGGCTGATCATCTGGCTGATCTTCGACGTTGGGTCGTCGAGATCTCCGATGATGATCGCCTCGGTGGGGCACACGATCTGACACGACGGTTCGAGATCCTGCTCCAACCGGTGGTTACACATGTTGCACTTGTGTGCGGTGTTGGTCTCCGGGTTGATGTAGAGGGCGTCGTAGGGGCACGCATTCATGCACGACTTGCAGCCAATGCAGTCGTCGTCCTGGAAGTCGACCACACCATTGTCGGAACGAAAGAGCGCATTTGTCGGACAGATCGTCATGCACGGCGCATCGTCGCACTGGTTGCAGCGCATCACATTGAACTTGCGCGCTACATCGGGGAAGGTGCCGGTCTCGATGTACTTGACCCACGTCCGGTTGACCCCGAGCGGCACGTCGTGCTCGCTCTTACACGCAACGGTGCACGCATGGCACCCAATGCAGTTGTCACTGTCGAGAAGAAAGCCGAGACGCGTCACCCGTCCATTGTGTCAGCGGACACAATCCCATAGACGGTACCTTTGACCAATGACGTCATAGGTATTATCTATGACATGCCACTCTCCGCGAGCTTTCCCGATCTGACCGCGCTGGATCTGTTCACGACCGTGATCGAAGTGGGCAGCTTGGGCAAGGCAGCGAAGGTGCACAACATCGCGCAGCCCTCCGTGAGCAGCCGCATCCGCAACCTTGAACGCCAGCTCGGGGTGACGTTGCTTGAACGGACGACCACCGGGTGCATCCCAACACCGGAAGGCATCGTGGTGTCGGGCTGGGCCGATGAGATACTTCGAGCTGCCCACGATCTTGAAGCGGGCCTGGGCGCACTCAAGGCCGAACGGGTCGGTCGGCTACGGGTCGCGGCGAGCTACACCATTGCCGAGTACCTACTCCCGGCATGGTTGGGGCGTTTCACCCGAGCCCACCCCCAGGACACCGTTGCACTAGGGGTCGAAAACTCCACGAACGTGCTCGAGCAACTCGCACGAGGCGAGGCCGACATCGGCTTTATTGAAACACCCCTGCCGACACCATCGATGGACGAAGTCGTCGTGGGACATGACCAGCTAGTTGCCGTGGTGCCGCCGGGGCACACCTGGGCCAAGCGACGCCGACGGGTCACGATGGAGGAACTGGCCGAGACACCGCTAGTCATGCGTGAAAAGGGTTCGGGCACCCGTGAGGCTCTCGAGCGGACGCTTGCCGACGCTGGTCACGGGGCCCCGGTCTCCGTCCTGGAGCTCGGCTCCACGTCGGCGGTGCGAAGCGCGGTTCTCACCGGCAACTCGCCGACCGTAATTAGCCGACTCGCCGTCGCAGGCGAGATCAGTTCGGGTCAGCTAGTAGAGGTGAAGGTCGTTGGCCTGGTGATCGAGCGCGATCTGCGTGCGGTTTGGCCGACCGGCAAGAAACTTCCAAAGCTGGCGACGGACCTGCTGGACGACATCACCTGAGTTGGCTGGTTGTTAGCGCAGTCGCCAACACGTCCAGGCGGTGAGCCCTTGCTCCTGCTCAACGTGAGCAGCCATGAAGCCATTGAGCACCGGATTGGTGATGTTGTCCTCAAAGGTTGCACCGGTCAGTGATTCGAAGCGAGCCTTCCACACAGGGCGGTTGATCTGCGCCCGCCCCCAGTCGTCGGTGCGACCAACAGCGAGGTCCGGGTCAGGTTGTGTTCCTGATTCACAGGGGAGGATGGTGTTCTCGAATTCTTCTAGGTGCTGTCCGCCACCGATCGTGTAGCCCACTCGCCATTGCGCTCTCGACTGGGCCTGAAACTCATCAGTACGGCGGTCGAGGGCCTCAGGGGCCTCTACGGCTTCGGGGGTGTCCTCAATCTGGGATCCAAAGCCAATAAGCGCCTGCTGCAGGAGCACTACCTGATCACTCAGGGTTTCGATCCGCTCGTCCCGCTCGTCGACTTCGCCCTCGTCTTCGGGGATCTCTGACTCGTCGGATGCGACATCGCTTTGCTGCGAGACCGGTTCGGCCACCTCGACGTCCGAGAGGTTCCCGACAGCCTGCACGGCGGCGACATCGTCCGATGCTGCGGCATTGACCGAGGCACCAAGGAGAATCACCACAAGGACCGCGACCATGGCAAACACCACGCCAGCGGAGCGAAGAGCGGAGCCCGAGAACTGTGGCTCTTGTTGAAGTTGTTCTTCTTGTGAAGTATCCGTAACGGAATTGTAACTACTCATAACGAATGAAACCATAAACCCACAGGCTGTGGATAACAACCCTTTTTTGCGGTGACAGCGATCACCACCGTTGATAAGTCGGCAAATTTTGTTAGAGGTTGAGCCAAATACCTAAGGTTTCTGGGTCAATCGACCTAGACGGATGCGTTGAGTTGCAGTCCGCCGCCGTCGTTTGATGACCAATCCGCAACAAAGCGATATCGGTCCCCACGGATAGTGGTTGTGCGCCACTCGATTACTTCATCGTTGTGCTTGCCGAGGCGTTCCAGGAAGAACGCAGCGTCGTTGCGCTTGAGTTCGAGTCGCTCTCGGTCGCTGAAGCTCGGCAATACGGGGGTCAATCGTTCCCAACCGCGGTTTGGGCGAACCCCGCACGCACGTTCAAGCTCGTCATAGAGCGCAGTATGGGAAAAGTCTGCCTGGAGAAGCGGTTCGGCGAGCGATAGCGGCAACCAGGCCCTATCGACGGCCAACGGCTGGTCACCTGCGCGCCGGATGCGTTCAAGAAAGAACAGATCTGCGTTCTCGTCGAGCCCCAGCCGGCTTGCAGCCTCAGAATCTTGAGTCGCACATAGCGCCAGCACTTCACTTGTTTGCTCGACACCTGCGGCCTCGATTGACCGGAACAAGCTGTAGAGCCCACCGAGTGGTTGCTCGAACTCAGCCCGGTTCACAACCGTGCCGCGACCTCGCTCGCGCTTGAGAATCCCAGTCTTGTTGAGATGGCGGATCGCTTCGCGCACCGTATGGCGCGACACGCCGTAGCGACTAACGAGTTGGGCGTCGGTCGGAAAGCCGTCGTCGAACTCCCCTTCGTCCAAACGAGTGCGAAGTTCTGCCTCAAGCTGGGCCCACAAGGGCATCGGATTGGATCGATCCAGCGCTGTCACGCCTGCATCTTAACCATACAATCTGCGTGATTTGTAAGGTGGGCTACTACAAGTCGGCGGCATTCATCGCGTGCCACACCTTTTGCGGAGTGAGTGGCATGTCGAGATGGCGGACACCCAGGTGCGAAATGGCATCCAAGACCGCGTTGTGAACCGCCGAGGTCGACCCAATCGTGCCGGACTCGCCAATCCCCTTCGCCCCCAAGGGGTTTCGGAACGTCGGCGTTTCGGTGTTGAAGGTCTCGAAGAACGTGAACTCGGTTGCCGCAGGTAGGGCGTAGTCGGCGAGATTCGACGTCACCGGGTTGCCCCAGTCGTCGTAGCGCACCTCTTCGTAGAGGGCTTGGGAGATGCCTTGGGCGATACCACCGTGCTGCTGACCCGTGACGATCAGCGGGTTCAGGATCTTCCCCGCGTCGTCGACCGCGATATGGCGCAGAACTTCGACCTGACCGGTATCTGCATCCACCTCAACAACAGAGAGGTGGGCGCCAAATGGGAAGGTGGCGTTGTCGCCGTCAAAGTCCAGCTCGAACTCGAGCCCAGGCTCCATTCCCTCAGGCAGCCGTGCCTCGTCATGGGAGGCTGCGGCGAGTTCAGCCCAGCTCACCGTCTTTGTTGGCACGCCTGCGACCGCCAATCCGCCGGAGGCTTTGACGATGTCTTCTGGTGCCGCTTCGAGTAGGTCCCCCGCCAGAAGGGTGGCCTTCTCAAACACTCGTTCCGATGCGACAAACACCGCCGACCCTGCGGTCTGCAACGAGCGCGACCCCATCGTGCCGGACCCCTTCGGGACGTCATCGGTATCGGACTGCAAGACGGTGACGTCCTCGATGGGAACGCCGAGTTGGTCGGCCACGATCATCGAGAACGACGTGATGTGGCCTTGCCCATGGGCACTGGTTCCGACCCGAGCGATCACTTTGCCTTCGGGCGTTACCTCAACTTTGCCGTACTCAACGTGCAGACCAGCGGGTGCGGTGACCTCGACGTAGGTGCACACGCCAACGCCGAGCAGGCGGCTGTCACCGCGCTCGCGTCGAGCGGCTTGATCTGCTCGCAACGAATCGATGTCGACTTCTTCGAGCGCCCGGTCGAGGGCCTTCTCATACGCGCCGTTGTCGTAGATGGCTCCCGACGCGGCGGTGAAGGGGAAGTCGGCTTCGTCAATGAAGTTGCGGCGTCGAAGTTCAACGGGGTCGATGCCGAGTTCGCTCGCTGCAATATCGATGATGCGTTCGAGCATCTGGGTGGCCTCGGGGCGACCGGCGCCGCGATAGGCGGCGATGGTCGGCCGGTTGGTCACCACAGCGTCGGCGGAGAAGGACACCTTCGGGATGTCATAAACACCCTGAATGACCACCTGTGTGAAGGTTGGGAGGATCGCACCTGAACCCGCATAGGCACCGACGTCGGCGATTGCCTTGCACGACAGCCCGGTGATCTTGCCGTCGGAGGTGAAGCCCATCTTTGCGTTAAGGATCATGTCGCGCCCCTGATTCATGGCGACCATGTTCTCGCTTCGCCCTTCGACCCAACGACAGGGTCGACCGAGATGACGAGCGATCCAGGCGATGGCCACTTGCTCGGTGTACAACCCGTTCTTCGAACCGAAGCCACCACCCATGCCCTTTGGTACCGCGACACGCAGAGACTCAGGATCGACGTCAAGGTTCTTGGCGAGAGCGTTGCGAACGGCCTGTGGTGCCTGGGAGGGGATCCACATCGACAGCCGATCACCTTCTGGAATCGCTACGACCCCGTTCGGCTCCATCGGCACGCCGGCTAGGCGCTGGCTGTGAAGGCGCAACTCGGTGACGTGCTCCGCGTCGGCCAACGCATCGATGTCTTCGCCGAGGCCAGTATGAGAGCACACATTGGTGCCCGCTTCGGGGAACAGCAATGTGGCTGAGTCGCTTGCGGCCACCTCGGGATCGAGCACGACATCAAGATCTTCGTAGTCAACGAAGATGGCTTCGCCGGCGTCGACGGCTTGGGCCTGCGTCTCGGCAACGACGGCAGCGACGATGTCGCCGACCAGACGTACACGTTCCGAAGCGAAGATCGGCCGGGCGAAGTGCGCCGGCCCGAACCGGTACGCCATAGGCGCGATATCGGCGTTGGCGGCGGTGAAAATTCCGACCACGCCTGGCATGGTCTCGGCATCACCAATATCGATCTCGTTGATGATCCCGTGCGCCAGAGTTGAACGCACGAAGTGGACGTGCAGCGCACCCTCCACATCAAGGTCATCGACGAACAGCTCATCGCCCGTCAACAGGTTGGGGTCCTCGACACGCAGTACTGCGTTTCCAAGAATGGATCCTTTGACATCCACAGCGATGCACTTCTTTCGTCGTTCTCCACCGAGACGCTAGCGGAACGTTTCGCCGACGCAGGCGTACGGAAAGCCACATTCTCCCTTGACAACCTCTTCTAAAGGCCTTATATTTAGGGCATGATTACAAAGCGGCAAACCAAGTTGCAAAATATGCAAGCGCACGCTACGACTGCGCTCGATGGCCAACTCCACGAAGGCGAGATCATCGAATCGATGGCGGCCCAGGGCCAGATGTGGATGACCCACTTTTTCGAGCTAGCTCGCTTGTTCGGTATTCAACCCCGCGCATACCTGATTGTGACAAACCAGCGAGTCCTTATCGCAAAGCTTCCGGGCAGGATTCCTGCAAAGGACATCGCAAAGGTGCAGAGCGGGACGATCGTCGAGCAAAGGCCTCGCCTGCAGGACGAGGCATTCGTCTTCAACACGACTGCGCGCGAGCTTCATGAACCTGGTCGAACAATCGGTCTCCAAGCGATCCGAGTCGAGGACTGGCTGTTCACTCCATCCTTTGGGTGGCAGTTCGTCGGCTAGTGCCGCTCGGCTCCACAACTACACCTCAGTCGGGCGTCGGTTCTCCCCTCCTACCGGCGCCCGACAATGGGGTCTGGCACTACCGACGACGCTTCGCGGTAGGCGCCGCCACCATTCGGCCGTCTGACTTGCCGGTGATCTTGATGATGCCACGGACTTCGGCGGCGGTGACGAAGCTGTTGAAGTTGCGGTAGCCCAAGGCGCGTTCGTTGAAATCGCCATCGCGTTTGCGCAGCGCAGTCTTCAGCCCGGTGAGCGGGATGGGCCCACTTTCTTTCACGAGCGCCGAGAGCAGTGCATCAACTTCTGCTGCATTCGAGCCCGAGAGTACGACCTCAGGGTCACCCGTCCCGGTGAGCTCGATCTGGCCCTTGTCGGCCAAGTCGGCGAGCAGCGCGCCGAAGGTCCTAAACCCGAGCTCGGCTTCGGAAAACGTCGGATCCTTGCGCAGTAGCGCTCGCTTCAGACGTGACGACCGGACAGTACCCGAGGCTGCGCTCAACCCGGCGAGGGTGCTGGTAACGATGCTGATATCCGTGTTGGTCGTTGGGCCGTCGTCTTCGGCCTTCGACTTGCTCTTCTTCTTGGTCGGCTCATCGTCGGACACGAGGTTGTCGTAGAACATGAACTCATCGCACGCTGGCGGCAACAGCTTTGACGTGCTTTTGCGAATTCCGACGCCGATCACCTGTCGGTCGAGTTCGCGCAGCTTTTGCACGAGCGGGCTGAGGTCGCTGTCGCCCGTGCAGATCACGAACGTCGAGATGTAACTACGGTCGAGTGCGAGTTCGATCGCATCGATTGCCAACTTGATATCGGCTGCGTTCTTGCGGCTGCCCCCCATCTTCTGCGGGATATCGACCAGCTCTACCTGATGACGGGTGAGCATGCGCCGGTCGCTGTCGAAGTACGACCAATCGGCGTAAGCCTTGCGGTGAATCACTCGTCCGCGTTCGGCGAGCGCGTCCGCGACCGGGCCGAAGTTGAAGTCAGCCCCAAGGTTGTCGCGAGAGCCGATCGCCAAGTTCTCGTAGTCGAGAAAGACGGCGATGCGCGGTTCGGTTTCGTCAGTGGCCATGGCTAAGCCTCTCAGACAACGTCGCTGGCTGCGCTCTCTTCCCGAGTTATCCGCGTTCCCCAGCTACCTTCGGGCAAAAAGTCGCTCGAGGATCCGGTACTCGCTGAGCGACAGCGTGCCCGCAAGGTCGATGGCAACGTTGTTCGAATAGACCATGTCGACCGCCTGATCGACCGACGCTGCAGCGATCTGTACACGACCGTCTCGTTCGATTCGCTGCACCACCTGCAATAGGTGCGACTCGAGGAACGCTTCGCCATTGGCGTTCATCGTGGCAGCTTCCATCGGTGCCCCGTCGCTGAAGACGATCAGCACCTTTCGAGGTTCCGGGCGGGCGAGCAGCCGCTGGTATGCCCACACGACGGCTTCGCCATCGATCCCTTCACGGAAGTGTTGGGTGCGCATCATGGCCGCCACCGAGCGGCGCGACCGCTTCCACGGCGTGTCGGCGTCTTTGTAGATGATGTGGCTACGTTCAGCGAGACGACCGGGTGCTTCGGGTTCGCCAGCCCGGCGCCATTCGCGCAACGACTCTCCCCCGTTCCAGGCGTTGGTGGTGAAACCGAGAATCTCACTTGTAGCCCCGGCAAGGTCGAGTGCTCTGGCAAGCGTGTCGACGAGCACGGTCACCGACTGGTGACGTTGTCGCTTCATCGATCCAGAGTTGTCGACCAGAAAGCTCACCACCGCGGGAGCGACAGGCCGAAAGCGCTGCTTTCGAAACACGTGGTGATTCGTTGGGTTGGCCACGATCTGACCGAGGCTCGCCGGGTCGAGAAATCCCTCTTCTTCCCCCGACCGCCACCCATCCTCAGAAAGGTCGACGAGAAGGCGTTGTAGACGCCTCGCCAGCGTGAAGGCGCTCACCGATTGCGCGGCGATCTGTTCATCGAGCCCTATGCGCAGGTCTCGAAGCCGGTCTTGCGGGTAGAGGTCTCGTCCGTGGAGTTCGACGTCGTGATCGGTGGTGAAGACGTGGTAGCCGCCGACCGACCCGAGCTCTTCGCGATCACCTCCAACACCTGGGGACTCGATACCGGGCATTGCTTGTTCGCCATCATCATCGTCGCCCTCTCCCCATTCGGGAGGCACGAAGAGCGCTGCCGCACTCCGCTGCGCGTCGGCGGAGACCTCCGTCGACGACTCGGTCACCATGTCCGATATCGCGTGGGCCATAGACAACGCTGGTTCGATGTACGCCCGTTGATCGTGACGATGCTCTCGCAGTCCTTTAAGGGCGACGCCGATGATCGGAGAAATGAGTGCACGGGTGCTCTCGATCCGATCCTCGATGAGTTCGTCATGGATTGGCGCCACCAGCCGCGACCGCACCATGTGCATGACCGTAAACAACAGCATCCCGATTGCCGTCGACGAGACCTCTTCTCTCGCACACCACGCCCGGAAGGCCTGGTCAATGTTGCGCCGAGCGCCCTCAAAGGAAGCTGGCACAAGTGATTCGCAGCGAAGCTGTTCGACCATGTCGTACACGATCCGTGCAATAACGTCGGTGGGCTCATGGTCGGCGAACATCGCAGCGTCGGAATGCCGGAGCCGTATGGCGAGCGCATCGTACACGCCGCGCTCGACCACCTCATCGGCTATCGCTCCGCCCTCGCCGACAGCCGGTTGCAGATAGGGCGTCGATACACCGATCGCTCGCTCGTCTACCCGTAGCTGGTGGGCCCGGTACTCCGCCGTCGGTCGCTGACCCAGTGCCCGGATCACCGCAGCGCCGTTTCGCTCGCTTCGGCGGGCGTCTGCGGTCGTCATCTCAGTGCAACTCGGTATCGAACGCTCGCTGGAAGTACTCGGCGACCAAGGGCTGCTCGGCCTCATCACACTTGTTCAGGAACGCCAGCCGCAGCGCGGTCGAGACATCGCCGAAGATGGCGAGGTTCTCGGCCCAGGAGATGACGGTCCGCGGCGACATCACGGTGGAGAGATCGCCAGCGGCGAAACCGTCGCGGGTCAATTCGGCTACAGCAATCATCTTGTCGACGACGGAGCGATCGGCATCGGGCACCTGAGCGAGCACGATCTCGGCCTCCTTCTCCGGAGCGAGATAGTTGAGCGTGGCAACGACATTGAAGCGATCGATCTGGGCCTGGTTGAGCAACTGTGTGCCGTGGTAGAGCCCCGTGAGGTTCCCGAGCCCAACGGTGTTTGCGGTGGCGAACAACCGAAAGGATGGGTGCGGGGTGATCACTCGGTTCTGATCGAGCAAGGTGAGCCGACCGTCCTTCTCGAGCACCCGCTGGATCACGAACATGACGTCGGGCCGGCCCGCGTCGAACTCATCGAAGATCAAGGCGACAGGGTTCTGCAACGCCCACGGCAACATGCCCTCGACAAACTCGGTGACCTGCGCTCCGTCGCGAACCACGATCGCGTCGCGACCGACCAGATCAGACCGAGTGATGTGTCCATCGAGATTGACCCGAACAGCTGGCCAATTGAGCCGGGCCGCTACCTGTTCGATGTGGGTGGATTTGCCCGTACCGTGAGCGCCTTGCACGAGCACACGGCGATTGTGCACGAACCCCGCCAAGATCGCGAGGGTTACCTCGGGATCAAACGAATACGCAGGATCAACAGCCGGCGTCCACTCAGTAGGTTCGGCGAAGGCCTGAACCTCAAGCTCAGACGCAAAGCCAAAGACCTCTTCGACATCGACAACAACACTCGGCGATTCGTTCACCCCCGCAACGCTATCGCCCGCATATCACTGCTCCAGAATTGGAGGGCGTTGCCAGATCTTCAACCTGCTAGTCGTCGCCACAACGAGCGAACGGCCGTCGGGCGAGAAGCCCGCTGCGCGAATCTCCTGGTTCGACCCGGGCAGCTGGGTCAAGCCACGGAACGAGTTGTAGAGGTTGGCGTCGCGGGCTTGGAGAACGACACGTTCGGTCGGCCAGTCGATGGCGCACCGAAACAACCACCAGCTGTCAGCGGTGCTCGTAGCCAGTCCCCCACCAAAGAAGCCAGAGATCGGGACGAACTCATCGGCCATCGGACCGAGGCCAGCACAAAGCTGTCGATTCTCTGTGAGATGAGCATCGATGTTTGGATCGGGATCTTCGGCGACGATCTCACCGGTTGCGACGTCAATCACCCAGCGCCCGCGACCGACGACCAGCAGCAACGTCGCGTCCTTGGAGAAACCAACGGCGAGAAGATGCCTGATGGATTTCTCGGCCACAAGCGCCCACGGTTCTGGTGCCGGAGCATTCTCCAGACCAGCGATTCGCTGGCGAACCTCGTATCCCATTTCGAACTCCGAATACTCGTGTGAGATCCGCTCCCCGACAACCGAGGACGCGTGATGGATCAAGCCACCGATACTGCCTGACTCGATGTACTCAGGTGGGAAGTCGGTGACCCCACGCTCAGCAAAGAAGGCCACCGCTCGGCTGAACCTCTCGCCAGAGTGAGGTGCCTGCTGCTGGTACTGCCATCGCCTGTCAGCGTCCTCGAACTCTCGTTCATAACAATCATCTGCAGGGATCTTCCCCGTCACCGGGTCAAGATCGCCTTGGGTCGCATACTCAAACCGTTGATACTCCGGATCAAGACCGCGATCGATGAACTCAATCCCAGTCTCCTGCAAGCACGAGACAAACCGCCGGTACGCCGCCTCGTACTCCTCAAACGTGATCGGTTCCAGGTTCATCGCTCACCTTCCGCTCTTCTATTGATCTGACGCTAGTCACGTTGCCCGTGCGACCTCGTTGCGAACAGCGCCTCCGGCGCGTCGCGGTCAAGACACGTTTCGCAAGCACGTGAAGCGAGGCAACTAGTGCGCCAGCCGCTGGTTGAGGACAACGGGCCACAAGAGTTGATCGGAGTTCGTCGACACGCCGAGGACGGATTGAGCAGGTCTCGATTTGTCTCCAAGGACTCGGTCGGTCGCATCGGTGGCTCGTAGCCGACATTGGCGAAGCGAGCGGAGCGATGCGAGACGGAGGCGAAGACCGCCGGGGCGATCGACGGAGAGGTCTTGGGGGCAACAAATCGAGACCGTTCCAAGCGCCGGCGAAAGGCGTGTCGACGAAACGGAGATCAACTCGTTAGACGTAGTCCTTGTACTTGGCGAGGTGGCGTACCGGTGTCGACAGTGCGTCCTTGCGGAATGGGTCGCCCAGTTCCTTGGTGCACATGATCTCGATGACGGTGGTCTTGCCGTTCGTCATCTGGGCGTCGATCGCGGCCTGCAGCGCTGGCCCGACCTGGGAGATGTCGTCGACGCGCACTCCCTCGGCGCCCATCGATTGAGCGATCTCGGCGTAGTTCTCACCGCCGTCGAGCTCACCAGCGACGAAGCGACGTCCGTAGAAGTCGACCTGGTTCTTCTTCTCGGCGCCCCACTGGCGGTTGTGGAACACGATCGAAGTGACGGGGATGTCATGGCGAACAGCGGTCATGACCTCGGTCATGCTCATCGCCCATGCGCCGTCACCGGCGTAGGAGACCGCAGGACGGTCCGGCGCGGCGGCCTTCGCTCCAATGATGGTCGGCAGTGCGTAACCGCAGTTACCCCAGCTCATCGCGGCGAAGAAGCTGCGAGGCTCTTCGAAACGCAGGTAGCTGTTGGCGACCGAGTTGATGTTTCCGATGTCGGTAGACACCATCACCCGAGGCGGCATGGCCTTCTCCAACTCGCGAAGCACCTGACGAGGATGCAACCAGTTGCCCGGCTCCTCTTCGGCTTCGGCGATCATCTGCATCGAGAACTCGTCCTTCTCGTGGATCCACTCGTCGAGCTCGGCTTCCCACGCCTCCTTCTCGGCCTGAGTCGTGGCCGCACGCTCGTCCTTGGTGGCGTCACACTTCAACTCACGATCGGCGAGCCGTTCGAGAAGCGCTGTGGCGGCCTGCCCGGCGTCGCCGTGGATAGCCACGGTTACCGGCTTTACGAGGCCGAGCATGGTGTGATCGGCGTCGACCTGAATGATCTTGGCGTCGGTCGGCCAGTAGTCCATATCGTGCTGAGGAAGCGTGCCGAATGGGCCGAGGCGAGTGCCGAGTGCGAGAACCACGTCGGCCTTGTTGATCAGCTTCATTGCGGCCTTGGAACCCTGGTAGCCGAGCGGTCCAGTCCACTGCGCATGGCTGGCCGGGAAGCTGTCGTTGTGCAGATAGGTGTTGCAGACCGGGCCACCGAGGCGTTCAGCGAGCGCAATGCACTCGTCCATCGCGTCGCCCATGACGACGCCGCCGCCGCTGAGCAGCACGGGAAATTCAGCCTCGGCGAGCAGATCGGCCGCCGCATCAAGACTGGCCGCTCCGCCAGGACCACGGTCGAGACGTGTTGGTTGTGGAACGTCGACGTCGATGTCGCCATAGAACCGGTCGCGAGGGATGTTGATCTGGGTCGGGCCCATGTCGGAGATGGCACGATCGAAAGCGCGTGCGGTGATCTCGGCCATGCGCTTCTCGTTGTCGATCTGGCCCTGGTACTTCGTGAACTCTTCGAACATCGGGAGCTGGTTGGCCTCTTGGAAACCGCCCAAGCCGATGCCGCCCGAGCCGGTCTGTGGCGTCACGATGACGACCGGAGAATGCGCCCAGAACGCTGCTGCGATCGCAGTGACGCAGTTGGAGATGCCGGGACCGTTCTGCCCGATCACGACACCGTGGCGACCCGATACGCGGGCGTAACCGTCGGCCATGTGCGCAGCACCCTGCTCGTGCACGACCGGAACGAGACGGATACCGGCCGGGGCGAAGATATCCATGGCGTCCATAAACGCCGAGCCCATGATGCCAAAGGTGGTGTCCACCTCATTGGCCACGAGCGTCTCAACAAATGCCTCACTTGGCGTCATGCGGGTCATCGAAATCCTCCTCAGTTTCCCGACGGGACTCGCCGGGCTCTACGAGCTGCGCTCAGGTTATACCTTCTAACTGCATCAATTCCACATCGTGGAATGGGTATTCTACATTTGACAGTGGGGCGTTTCGTCCAACAACTCACCACCCCTGGTATGACCCAAACTTCCTCCTCCAATTCAGCGTCCACGAACGGATCTGGCACACAGGCCATCGACCGAGCGCTGCAGGTGCTGTCGAGCTTCGTCGAACACGGTGATCAAGGCATCAGCGACATCGCTGCCCAGAGCGGACTCAGCCCGAGCACCGTTCATCGCATCGTCCGAGCGTTGGTCAACAACGGGTTCCTCGAACAAGACGCGGAGACCGATCGCTACCACTTGGGTCACGCCGCCCACGTCCTAGGCGAGAGCGCCCGAGAGTCGTGGAGCTTCGACCGAGCGCTTCCGATCCTCGAACGACTCGGTTCGATCACGGGCGAAAGCGTCAACCTCGGCATTCTCGACGGCTCCGAGGTGGTGGTCATCATGCGTGTCGAATCCGTGCAGCCGCTTCGCTTCGACCAACCGCCCGGCTCGCGCATTTCGGTCCATTGCTCGTCCATGGGCAAAGCCCTCATGGCCCACGCCGACGAGCTACCCATGATCGCCTTCACCGCGGTTACCCCCTCAACGATCACCTCCGCACGCGCCTACCGAAAAGATCTTGCTACCGTTCGGGAACGTGGATTCAGCACCGATCATGAAGAGAGCATCCCAGGCGTGAGTTGCGTCGCAACAGCTATCCGCGACGCCACTGGCCGCGCTGTGGCAGCGATCGCGGTGCAGGGCCCCACCGTTCGCATGACCGCCGAACGCATGGCCACGATCGGCGGGCAGCTCCACGAGTCGGCAGCCGACATTCAGAAGGCTCTCGGGCTCGAGCAACGAATACATGGTTGATGGTCCACTCGAGATAGGCGGCCGGGCAGCGGTCCGCCGCGACCTTGCGACCCGATCGGTGTATGCCACCGACAACTCGATCTACCAGATCGAACCGGCCGCTGTGGCCGTCCCCACGTCCGCGGTACAAGTCGCACAGCTTCTTGCTGACAACGCACAGCGACCCCAACCCCTCCCCGTCGCGGCTCGGGGAGGTGGAACGGGCACGAACGGCCAAAGCCTCACCGACGGCTTGATGATCGACTTGAAGCGACACATGCATGCGATCGTGCGCATCGACCCCGATCGACAACTCGCCGAGGTTGAGCCGGGCGTGGTGGCAGGAGCGCTTAACAGTGCGTTGCGAGAACACGGCCTCTTCTGGGCTCCGCATACCTCAACACTGAATCGAGCCACGGTCGGCGGGATGATCGCCACCGACGCCGCTGGCAAGGGCTCACTCATCCATGGCCGAACACATCGCCACGTTGAGGCCCTGGAGGTGTGTTTGGCCGATGGGTCGACCTTCACTGCCGAAGCGGTCCCCATCGACGAGGCCGAGCGCCGGGCAGCTGCAGGCGGAACCGCAGGTGCGATCTGGCGTGCGCTTCTCGATCTCCCCATCGCCGAGGACCACGACTTCGCCCTCCCCGAACTCGCCCGCGGCTTCAGCGGCTACGGCATCGACCGCTTGCGTCGAGACGGCATACTCGATCCCCTCGCACTGCTCGTAGGTGCCGAAGGAACGCTCGGCATCGTCACCAAGGCAACCCTGCGCCTTACACCCATTCCCACGCACACGGCCCTGCTCATTGCGGGCTACCCGAGTTTCGACGACGCACTTCGCGCCGCGATCGATCTACGTCCCCTGCAGCCGAGTGCGATCGAGTGCCTCGACGAACGAACCGTCGCCGCGGCTCGCCAGACCCAAACATGGGACACCCTGGGATTGACCTCTGACGGCGACGCACACGCGCTGCTGTTCCTCGAGTTCGACAGCACTTCAGAGATCGATTCCGCTGCACTCCACAACGCCATCACTGACGTCGGGCGCACCACGGGAGTCACCACAATCGACGACGACCTGCGTGCGGCCGCATGGCGAGTGCGGGCCGATGCCGTAGGCCTCGTCGCCAAGGTGAAAGCGGCGGGTGGCGTCACGAAGGCACAACCGGTCGCGATGGTCGAAGACTGCGCGGTCCCCGTTGAGCAGATGCCCGAGTTCATCGACGAGTTCCGCCAGCTTCTCGATCGTCATGGACTCACCTACGCCATGTACGGACACGCTGACGTCGGTTGTGTACACGTTCGCCCGGCCCTCGACCTGACCGATCCCGCCCACGAAGCCCTGGTCGGAACGATCACCAACGAGGTTGTCGAACTCGTTGCCTCTCGAGGCGGAATTTTGTGGGGCGAACACGGCCGAGGGTTTCGAGGCGAAGCTTCGCAACGACTGCTCTCCGCCGAGACGATCGACCTCATGGAACAGGTCAAGTCGATCTTTGACCCCACCGACATCATGAACCCGGGCAAGCTCTATCGACCGAGCGGGAGCGAACGTCCTCTCACCAAGGTCACCGAGGCTCCGACTCGGGGCGAACGCAACCGCGAGATACCCGTCGGCATTCGCCACGAGTTCGACGACGCCTTTGCCTGCAACGGCAACGGGGTGTGCCAGCAACACTCCGCTAGCGAGATCATGTGTCCGTCGTACACCGCGACCGGTGACCCTGCCCTCTCCCCCAAGGGTCGAGCGGATCTACTGCGCACCTATCTCTCTCGACCAACCCAGGACGAGGATCCGCTCGCCGATGCGATCGCGGAGAACCTCAATCAGTGCTTGAGTTGTGCTGCGTGCGCGACGGGCTGCCCGGTCGAGGTCAATATCCCTGAGCTCAAGAGCCGGTTCTTCGCTCGCTACTACGAGGATCACTCACGCCCTCGGGCTCATCGGTTGCTGAGCCGATTCGAGACGTTGGCAAGCCTCGCCCCCAAGTCCCCGACCCTCGCTCGCTATGGCGCCAAGCCCGCTCGCAGCACCCTCGGCCTGGTCGACCTGCCAGAACCCAAAGCCCCCACCGTCGCTCTTGACGTCGCGGAGTTCCACCATCGCAAGAATCCTGGGCCCTTTGATGTTGTCGTACTCCCCGATGTTTTCACGGCGCGCCTTGAGCCCGACACCATGCGGGTCGCAATCCAGGTTCTTTCCCGCCTGGGTCTGAAGGTGGCGGTCGCGCCGTTCGTTCCGTCCGGAAAGTTCGACCACGTCACCGGGCAGCGCAAGCGGTTCGCATCGGCGGTTCGTTCCCAAGCCAAGCTCGTCGAGTCGATCCTTTCGGCCGGGGCGACGCCGGTAGCGATCGAACCAGCCACCGCCCTATTACATAGCCACGACTACCCCACCTTTGACACGCAGTACCCGGCCCAGGTGTTGCATCTGGTCGATGTGCTGCATGAACACCTCGACCAACTCAGCGAGCACCCGGCCGGACAGGGCCAGGAAGTGACCCTCCTCGGCCACTGCACGGAACGAGCGCTACGCCCCGAGTCGATTCAGAAATGGACCGAGGTCCTCAACGCGGTCGGTTACCACTGCACGGTTCCCGATCTCGGGTGTTGCGGCATGGCGGGCATCTTCGGCCACCAGTTAGAGAACCAGACGATCTCGCGCACGTTGTGGAACGCGGGCTGGGATGGCGCGGCTCGACAACCTCTGCCGGTAGCTACTGGCTATTCGTGTCGCTCTCAGGCAGCACGTTTCTCCTACTCCACACCCCCGCACCCGGTGCACTTGCTCGACACGTAGAGCCGCACGAGTGTGCCTTATCGCACCACCGTGCATCGGTTCGACCCCAGCTATGGTGAAGAGGACCGACGAAGGGGCGCCGTGGCGCAAATAGAACGAGCAGCACGACCGCAACTCGACACCGAGCTGGTTGTGCACACGGCGGCCATGATCGCTGACGCTGAAGGACTCGACGCAGTCACGTTGACCCGAGTCGCTCGCGAGTTCGACATCTCTCAGCCGGCGCTCTACCGCCACGTTGAGGGCTATGACGATCTGTTGCGCCATCTCAGTCTCGCCGGCCGCATGTTGCTCGCGGAACGATTGAGCGCAGCTGCCGTGGGTATGAGCGGCGTGGATGCCATCCGGGCCATGGGTGGCGCGTGGCGAGACGCCGTGCGTGAACGCCCCGGGATTATGGCAGCGACCGACCGATACCCGTGCGCCGACGACGCCGAACTTGAAGGCGCGGTCGAGGCGATCGTCGAGACACTCGCACTGGCACTCGCCAGCTATGACCTGTCCCCAGATGACCAGGTGCACGCAGCTCGCGCACTGCGCAGTGCGTTCCACGGGTTCGCACATCTTGAGGCGGGCGACGGTCACCCTCGCCCTCATGACCTCGACGATACGTTCGAGCACATCATCGACATCTTGCATCGCGGTATCGAGCGCCTAGCTCGATAGCGCGGACTGGCTTAGCTCTTCGGGGGCTTCGATTCCGCGAGGGTGGCAATAATCGAGTCGAGCTTCTCTTCCAGGCGTCGGATTTCTTCCTGGTTGTGCAGCGTTGCGTGAAAGGCCTCTTCGTCGCGCAAGCGATCGCGTTGGGCGGAGCGACGTTGTGAGATCAAGATCAGCGGAGCCTGGAGCGCTGCAACCGTTGCCAACGCTGCGCTGAGCACGGCCCACACAATGACCGGAAAGGGCTCGAAGGGGCGAACGAAGACGTTGATCAGGATCCAGCCAACAACGCCGGAAGACACGATTGCGGGGAACATGCCAGACGCGACGTGGGCAGCTGTCCACATGGCGGCCCGCTCGGTACGCCCGTCCTTGGGCGGCGTCCATCGAGTGAGATTCGCTCCACACTTAGGGCAGGCGGGATCAGATACAGGCCAGTCCGTCATAGAGACATACTGATCGCAATCCGTGCTCGACAAAAAATGCGGAGTGCTGAATTAACCAGCTCTGCCCGACGCTTGAAGCGACGCGATCACCGCGACGTTGACCATGTCCTCGACCGAAGCTCCACGTGAAAGGTCGTGCAGCACGCCAGCTACACCTTGGAGGAGCGGCCCGAAAGCCTGCGCCCCGCCGATGCGCTCGGCGATCTTGTAGGCGATGTTTCCGGAGTTGAGATCCGGGAAGATGAACACATTGGCATGCCCGGCAACATCTGAGTCCGGCGCCTTGCGTTCACCCACAGAGGGCACGAACGCCGCGTCGAACTGCATTTCACCATCCACGGCGAGATCAGGGGCGAGGCTGCGCACGATGTCGGTCGCCTGGAGTACCTCGTCCACCAGTGGATGCTGAGCGCTCCCCTTCGTGGAGAACGACAACATGGCTACCCGAGGCTCGTCGCCGGTGAGCTCGGCGTAGGTGGCGGCCGAGGAGATGGCGACCGACGCGAGTTGTTCGGGGTCGGGGTCGGGAAGGACGCCGGAGTCGCCGAAGGCGATCGGTCGGCCGTCGTCGAGGATCATCAGCATCGAGCTGCTGATCACCGATACGTCGGGCGCTACGCCGATCAGGTGAATGCCTGCTCGCAGAACATCGGCAGTGGGGCGGCTCGCTCCCGCAACACACGCATCAGCCTCACCGACGCGCACCATCAATGCGGCGACATGAAGCGGGTCGTCTAGATCGGCACGCTCTAGCTCTTCGCCAGCAGCGATAACCGCTGGTGTGCGAACGGCGTCGAGGTCGTCGACCAGGATCGGTTCTGCGAGGCCGCGATCGGTTAGCTCACGAGCAGCATCAACAGCCCGCTGATCGCCGGCATCGGCGAGTACCACTCGCCGAGGCGCCGCGGCTGCCTGCTCGAACCAACGAGCTTGCACGTCGTCATTTTTCTGTGGACCGTCAGCATGCGTCATGTCCGCTATCTGACCACAGATTCCGGTAGTAGGTCAGCCTTTACCGCGCCATGGGATAAGTCGGGTCTCAAGCCATCGAAGTATGACGTCGAGAAGTACGCCGAGCACTGCAATCACGATGATGCCTACGACCACCACGTCGAGCCGGAAGAAGGGTCGAGCCGCGAAGATCATTGCGCCGAGCCCGGTCGGAGCGCCGACAAGTTCAGCTGCCACCAAGGTTCCCCACGAGACACCCATCGCCACCCGGAAGCCGGTGAAGAGTTCAGGGAGTGCGTTGGGCAGCAACACCTTGGTAAGAACCTGACGCTTCGACGCACCGAGTGAGTACGCAGCGCGAACCTTGGAGAGGTTTGCCGCCTGCACCCCAGAGCGTGCCGCGATGATCATGATCCAAACGCTTGCAAAGATGAGCAGGCGAACGGCAGTGCCGTCGCCAATGCCGAACACGAGGATGAACAACGGGAGCAGAGCAAGCGGTGGGATCGGACGGAACATCTCGACTGGAGTATCGAAGAACCCTCGAGCGATGCTGGACAGACCCATTGAAAATCCGACCGGGATGCCAATCAACGAGCCCCAGAACATGCCGCGGATAACACGCCACAGACTTATTCGTGTGTGTTCCACCAGGGTCGCGTCCTTGAAACCCTCATCGTTTAGGACGAAGAAGGTATCCCAGGTGTCACGGATCGATGGGAACTGCAGCGGGCCAAGCAGTTGACTGAAGGAGTCGTTGCAGTCGCATGCGGCGATGCGCAACTTGTCGGACAGCTCAGGGTCGTTGAACTCCTCTGGAAATCCCCAGGCGAAGGTTGCGACGAACCAGAACCCGATGAGCGACACGAGGGAGATAAGGCTCCATACCGGAAGGCTGCGAACTGCCGAGGAATCGCCGAAGGTGACTGTCTTGCGGTCACTGCGCTTGCCCCGGTTGAAGAAACCAAACGATGAGCTCCGCCCGGCCTTATCCGCAAGCGCGAGTGTGTCGCCATCTTGGACGCCAATACCTGCTCCGTACGAACCTCCCATCAGCTGGCCTCCGATCGGCCCATGATTTCTTCTTCCATCTCCCAGATGATCGAGAGGATCTCTTCACGCTTGGATGCGAACTCCGGCGATGCTTTGAGCTCGCGTGAGTCGGTCGTCAGACCAGCTTCGGCGAACGGCAGCTCGTAGTCGCTGTGAATGCGCCCAGGTCGGGGAGCCATCACGAAGAGCCGGTCGCCGAGATACAGCGCCTCTTCGACACTGTGGGTCACGAGGATGACCGTCTTGCCGGTGGTCTTCCACAGGTCGAGGATGAGGCTCTGCATCTTCTCTCGGGTGAGCGCATCGAGCGCTCCCAGAGGCTCATCCATCAAGATCACGTCGGGGTCGTTTGCGAGGCATCGGGCCAAGGCCACGCGCTGTTGCATACCCCCTGACAGCTCGTAGACCATTTGCTTGCCGAAGCCGCCGAGACCGACGATCTCGAGCAGCTCATCAACGCGACGCTGGGTCTCGGCCTTGTTCGCCCGATTCATCTTCGGACCGAACGCAATGTTCTTCTCGACGGTCAGCCATTCGAACAATGCGCCCTGTTGAAAAACCATCCCGCGCTCTTGGCCAGGTCCTCTGATGAGGTCGCCGCCAAGCTGGACCGTTCCACCGGTTGGGGAGAGAAAGCCAGCGAGAATATTGAGCAACGTCGTCTTGCCGCAGCCCGATGGTCCAAGCAAGGTCAGCAGGCGTCCGGCTTTGAGGTCGAAGCTCACATTGCTCAAGGCGTAGACGTCGTCACCGCCGGGAACCTCATATGTCATCGTGACGTTGTCGACCGAAAGGTCTTTCATCCATCCCCCTGCATCACTGCTTGCCTCTTGAATCGCTGCGCCCGCCCCAAAGTGGGACGGACATGAAAGCGGCGCCGTGGGCCTCCCCCCGGCGCCGCTTATCTTGTCAGTTCTCTATTGCCTGAGCCTTATCAGCCCGCAGCCTCAAGGAAGCTGGTGTCAACCGAGCCGGCGAAGTCGCCGACGGCTGGATCGCCGCCGCCGAGCTCAGCCAAGGTCTCGACCTGGGCTTGCATGGCGTCAGCGACGTTGCCGCCGAGCCAGTCAGCACCAAGCTGCTCGTCGATGGTCGGGAAGCTGAACCACAGGTCGCCACCAAGGAAGTTGGCGACGTCGGTCAAACCAGCAGCAGATGCGATGGTCGGGTTGCGGCCTTCCATGTCTGCTGCCCAATCAGCGTTGAACTGGTCGGTTGCTGCCAAGAAGTCAGAGACGATCTCTGGGTGGTTCTCACCGAACTCGGTTGGGATCGAGATGATGTCGTAGGTGAAGATGCCTACGTCGCTCTCGGCCTCAGCGCCGGTGAGGATTACGTTGCCACCGTTGTCGAGCATGTTGACGACAGAACCGCCGAATGCACAACCAACATCGATCTGGCCGGTCTCAAATGCTGCAGCGGTGGTTGCACCACTTTCTGCCTGCACGATGTTCAAGCTGTCGAGATCGACACCAAGGAACTGCATGATCGAGAGCAGCTTGAAGTGGGTGACGTTACCGAACGGCGTAACAACCGTGGTGCCTGCGAGGGTCTCTGCAGCGTTGTCACGGGTTACGCCAAGGTCGCCCTGGGCGACACAGTTGTCGGCCTCGGAATAGCTAACAGCGATGCCGACGAGGCTGAGGTCAGCGCCACCGTTGATCGCTCCAGCGAACGGGGTCAGGCCCTGGGAGTAGGAGATGTCGATGTCGCCAGCGATCATCGCTTCGGACATTTCGCCACCGCTTGCGAATGGAACCCAGTTGATGTCAACGCCAACAGCGTCAGCGAACGATCCGTCGGCCTGGCCGAATTGGTTCGGGGTCGGCCACTCGGCGAAGTAGGCAACGTTGATGGATTCTGGCCCATCGGCCATTGCCTCTTCGTCATCTTCCATGGCTTCTTCTTCGCCTTCGCCGTCGCCGCCACCGTCAGCGGCTTCGGTCGTCGTTTCGCCTCCACCGCACGCAGCGGCAATAAGTGCAAACGCAGCAAGCATCATCAGAAGCTTGTGTAGTGATTTCTTCATTTTCCCCTCCAGGGATTGTGGAACCATTCGGCCCCTGTCGTGTGCCTGGGCGCACCACTAACCAGTGGAGCCTAGGTGATTACTTCTCTTGCCGTTAGTCGGTCGACTTAGTGTCGAGTCTCCATCCACTGTTCGGTAGCCGTCAAAATCTGGTCCAGCCGTGCGAACAGGTCGTCGAGGACATCGCGATCAGCGATCAGAGGCGGCGAGAGCACAAACATCGTGGCGCCTCGATCGTCCGGGCGAATGAGCAGGCCAGATTCCTGGACGAATTCGGCGAGCACTCCCCCTTGGAGCTCGGCACGATCGTCGTCGTTTAGCTCGGTTCCACGTTCGCGGCTCTCCATCAATTCGACCGCGTAGAAGTAGCCCATGCCGCGCCACTCCTTGACCATGTCGTGCTTCTCGACCACCGCGTCGAGGTGCTCCTGGAAGTACGACTCGTTGGCCAGCACGTTCTCGATGACGCGCTCATCTTCGAGCGCCTTGATCGTGGCTGCGGCAACAGCGCACGCCACCGGGTGGCCTCCAAAGGTGGAGCCGTGGTTGAACATGCCGAGCTCGGAGTCCCAGGTTTCCTGCACCAGCGTGCCCCGGATGACCACGCCACCGAGTGGCTGGTACGCCGAGGTGACACCCTTCGCGAAGGTGATCATGTCGGGGTCGATGCCGAGGCGGCTCGAACCGAACCAATCGCCGAGGCGACCGAACGCGTTGATGACCTCATCAGCACACAACAAGATGCCGTACTGATCGCAGATGCGACGCAGTTCATCCCAGTAGCCGTCGGGAGGCACCACTGCGCCTCGACCGTTCTGCACGGGCTCGGCGATTATTAGAGCGACCGTCTCAGGACCCTCTTCGATGATGCGTCGTTCGAGCTCGGCGACACAGGGCCACTCGGCAACCGGTGTTCCCGGTTCGCCTGCGCCATCGAGCGTGTTGGGGACGTGATGTACGCCATCCCAAAGCAGCGGCAAGAACTGCTTGCGGAACTTCGGAATGCCGGTGACGCTCAAGGCTCCGAGGGTGGTGCCGTGATAGGCCCAATCTCGAGCGAAGACCTTGTAGCGAGATTCCTCACCACGTGCCACGTGATAGTTGCGTGCGAACTTGATCGCAGACTCAACCGCTTCAGAGCCAGTGCTCACGAAGAACACCTCGTCGAGACCCTCTGGAGCTCGTTCGGCAATCAGCGATGCAGCCTCGATGGTGGGCGGACTCGCGAAACCCCAGTTGGGGAAGAACCCGAGCTGTTCCATCTGCTTCATGGCGGCAGACGCCAGGTCGTAGCGACCATGGCCAAGGTTGGTACAGAACAGTCCCGCTAAACCGTCGAGGTATTCATTGCCGTCCGTGTCTTGGACGTAGCAGCCTGTGCCGCTTTCCATGATCGGAAAGTCGCTGCGCCACCGTCCACCTTTGGTGTAGTGCGGGACGAGGTTCGCTTGCGCGATTTCGCGTTCATTCATCTGTGCCTCCCCTCGAAGCATTCGAGGTGTTAGAGCCTATTACTTATTAGTAAGTGACACTAACGCGGAGGTGACGGCAGGCACAAGGGCGAAAAGACCTCTTCACACTGCGCTCTTTGAAAAGGGGGGGCGCCCCTAGGCGGTTTTGGCGACGAGCACGGCGCACTGCGCCTTCTGAGCAACGTCTTCTGCGACGCTACCGAGCACTCGGCTGACGCCTTGAACATGCTTGTTGCCCACCAAGATCAAGTCGGCGTCAACGCGTTCTGCTTCGTCAACGAGCACCTTTGCCGGCGCTCCAACAGCTGCGCTGGCACGGAAGTCGAGGTGGTTGAACTTCGACGCCACGCGAGCGAGGTTGTCCTGAGCGATTTCGACACGGGACATATAGCGCTCGTCGGTCGACTCGCCGACTCGGTGGATTTCATCTTTCTTCAGCGCGGTCACGAGGTGAAGTCGTGAGCCCAGTGCTGTGGCCAAATCGGCCGCCTGTTCAACGGCGGTCATGGCCCGCTCGGTTCCGTCGTATCCGACAACGATGTTCTTGTACATGTGTTTCTCCAAGCCGCATCTAGTGCGGTTTGTCGTGGTTAAGAATCGGGGTCCGATTCCGCTCCGCCTCACTTCCAACCTACGGTGCGTTTCACGCGTATTTGACCGATTCCCGGGGTGCACGCGTCACAGTGTGACCGGGGACAATTCAAAGGTTTCGTGCAGGTAACGGGAGGGTGTCAGAAGGCCCTATTCCACGTCTCCAGCAGATGATCGTGGAGCGGTTTCTCGAACGACGTCCTCGGGTGATTTGTCGATGCGCTCACCGAGATAGACCGGGTGGCGAAGGTGCCCGTCGGTCGACCAGTCGTGGAATGCCACCTCGACGACCGAAGTCGGCTCACACCATTGAAAACGGCGACCCGCGGTTCTCGGAACCTCGTTCGAAAACGGCGACGAATCGAGTGGGGCCACGGTCAATCGGTCCTTCCATTCTCGTCGCAATGTTGCGGTCAAGCCCGAACCCACGCTGCCGCAGTGAACGAGCTCGCCGTCCTCCATCACCCCCACCAACAGCGAACCCAGTGCGCCTGCGTTTCCGTCGCGGCCCTCGCTCCAGCCACCGACAACGAACTCTTGACGCATCCGCGGCTTGATCTTGATCCAAGAACGAGAGCGCTTGCCTTCCTCATAGACCGAATCGAGCCGCTTGGCGATCAGCCCTTCGAGGCCGGTTTCAAGCACCACGTCGAGCAACGCGGATGGATCATCGGAGTGGGACTCGGTCAGCAACCAGTGCGACCCAGCTTCGATGATCTGCTCGAGCAACGAGCGCCGATCGCGCAGCGGAAGCCGGAGGGTGTCGTTCCCGTTCACCGCCAACACATCAAAGATCGCGTAACTGATGGGTACGTCCACCGCTCTTCGGAGCGCGTCGGCTCGATCGTGCACGTGCATGCGCTGTTGCAGCCGAACAAAGTCGGGGATGCCGGTCTCTCCGATCGCAACCACCTCACCGTCGAGGATCAGCGAGTCATAGCCGACGAGCAGCTCGCTGAGCGCGGCCAGTTCTGGAAACGAGTTCGTAGCGCTGTTTCCGTTACTCGTTTGCAGTCGCACGCCTTCGTGGTCGAGGAAGGCAACGACTCGCATGCCATCCCACTTGAGCTCGTAGCTCCAACCCTCGGCGACAGGAACGTCCTCGCCAGCAATGGCCTTCATCGGTCGGATGACCCGGCCTGCGTGTTTCGACACGAGATCTACCCTCGTCGGGCAGCTACTGCCTCGTGAAGGCTCTCGAACGCACCACCCCAGGTGGCTACGAACCGCCGTTGAATGACGGGCCATGCCAGGCGTCCGGCCATGGTGAGATCGAACGCACCGGTGTAGATCACGTTGACACGGTCTTCGCCTTGGCGACTCGTGTCGACGAGCTGGACTCGCTCGGCGGCACGTGACGCGATTGGGAGCGGCCACTGCAAGATGGTGAACGCGAGGTCTGACTCGGGTTCGACGATGATCGCTTGTTCGGAGATCAAGAGGTTGTTGACCGTCACCTGGCGGGTATCACCAGGCGAGGACCACTGTGCAGGTTGGGCCTCGACGGCGGTCAGCCCGGCGAACCAATCTCGCCACGACTCGTGGTCGTTGAGAAGCGCCCACGCCTCCTGCGTAGTGGCGGCGATCTCCACCTCGGTCGACGCGACGTGCGTCGCCGTCTTGAAGAACTCGGGTGACGCTGGCGTGAGTGTGGCCACCGCGGTTATTTCCCGTCGAGGAAGCGGCGAAGGGCCTCAATCCAGCTGGCGATTTCTTCATCGGGAGTCATGTTGGTCATAGCCCCACCCTAAAACACCCTCACCCTCCGCATAGGTACAAAACGGGGGACAAAACTCAGTTGGATTGCCTCGGTCGGCGGAGGTAGTCGATGATCGCCTTCTCACTACCGAGGACGTGTTTGTTGTCGAGCGAAAGCGGTGATGCCTGCGCGAGAAAGGCCGCTAGCCGTTCGGCGAGCTCCGGCCGATCCCGCACCGCGGCCATCGGAGCGACTTGGGTCTTCACCGTGAATACCGTCATGGCGCTGAACGCGAGCTTGCGGAGCGTTTGCCACTCCGAACGAATCCACAACCCTTCGACCTGGTCGGGGTCAGTTATACCCAGCTGGCCACTCCGGTCGGGGGCAAAGAACGTCGAGTTGTCATTGATGAACCAGTTGCGACGCCACACCGGACGCGCCGGCGATAGCCGGTCGAAGAACTTGCGCACTCGCACCGCCAGCAGTTCGTCGTAGGCCTCGACAGGCGAATGAATGGTGGTGACGGGTTGGCCCAACTTGTCCTGTAGGCGCCAATGGTTCGGGAACAACAGTGCCCCACCGACCAGACGCCACTCCCCCGACTCGCCCTCGCCGGAGCGGTGCATGAGCAAGATGTCATCGGGCACCGAAAGGGCGAGCCGTTCGATGGGTGAGCCATCGGTGACCAAACGGTCGCCGATATGAATTTCGACGAGTGACAGCAGTTCTTCCAGCGCGAGGTCATGACCCGGCTGCATGTGAACAAAGTCGTGGTGCTCGACGATCAGCTGACGTCGGAGCTCGAGCTCTGAAGCCGTGTACTGGTCGGCGGGCAACCAACGAGACACGTCGAGTGGATGCACCCCCATGCGCAGATCCGGCGGCCCAGCCGTCAACGGCAGTTCGGTCAGCCAGTCATGGCGCCGATCGATCACGTCCCGGAGGACTCCGAGAGCGACGAGTCGATATCAGCCCACAAGTCCTCGACGTTTTCGCAGCCGACAGAGAGCCGTATGAGCGTAGGCGGCATCCCCTCCTGGCCAGCGACTATCGCTCGTCGCTCCCAGGTGGACTCAACACCGCCGAGGCTGGTGGCGTTTTTGATGAGACCGTGACGCTCCACCACTGCGCTGGCCCGCTCCCCGGTGCCGGAGAGTTCGAAGCTCATCATGGCACCAAAGCCATCCATGAACTTCGCTGCGTTCTCATGCGTCGGACTTGACGCCAGCCCCGGGTACCGGACCTGGGTTACCTCCGGGTGCGCTTCGAGCCGTTCAGCGAGTACCGCTGCGTTGGCCATTGCCCGCTCCATGCGAAGTCCGAGTGTGCGGGCGCCGCGAATGGCGAGGAACGCTTCGAGCCCGCCGATCGTCGCCCCATAGAGAAGGCGTCGTCTGGTGAGCTCGTCGTAGAGATCGGTCGCATCGCTCGACACGGTCAGCACCCCGGCCATCAGGTCCGAGTGGCCGCCGATGAACTTGGTCGCGGAGTGCATCGAAATGTCCGCGCCGAGGGCGAGGGGTTTCTGCACCAGCGGCGTCGCAAAGGTGCTGTCGACGGCCAAGATCGAACCCGGCTTTCGTGGAGCTGCGCAGATCGCTGGGAGGTCAGCAACCGTCATGAGCGGATTGGCCGGCGTCTCGATCCATATGAGATCCGCAGTCGCCGCAGCATCAACCCACGCTTGGGTGTCGGCCTGATCTAGTCGTACGACGCTCCAACGACCCTGCTCTTCACCCTCGTCGGCCAGATGCCTGGTTGCGTGATACGGATCCACGGGAAGAACGAGGGTGGATCCCACTGGCAAGCGGCCAAAGACGGCGGCGACCGCGGCCATCCCCGTGCTGAACGCCAAGGAACGACCGTCCTCAAGCCCGCCGATGAGGGCTTCGAACGCGTGGGTGGTTTCGGTGCCATCGACGCGTGCGTACTGCTGATCGCTCGGCAGACGAAAGTTCGATGCCATGACCGGCGGATAGTTCAACGGGTCGCCGGGCTCGGTCGGGCGGGCCTGCGAAATCAACCAAGTGTCGTGATGCATACCTTCAACGCTAGAGGTCATCCCGGAAGTGCGCGAGCAAGAATTATCGCAGCTTCGATGCCACAGATAGTGGGTTAATCTCAAGTGTCATTGCAGACGGGCACATAATGTGATGACGGGATTGACTCATGAAGCTCCACCTGGCCACCTCGACGCTACTCGCTGCCGCAGTGCTGTTCTCAGCCTGCGGCAGCGCGGGGAACTCGACGGGAGCTGACGTGGAGGTTCCTGAGGGACCTTCGCTGACGTTCGACATAGTCGGGCAATGGTTGACGCGAGGTGAGCTTTCGGAAAACGCTCTTGGTGCTACCACTACAGAGACCGACCAAGAGTTCGAACTACTTTGGGAGCCGGTTCGGACTGAGAGCGCGCTACCACCGCTCAATGGCCGCATTGGGGTCCTCATCAATGCGAATGCACGGTATCGAGACCCAGTCGTCGAGTCCGTAACCGGCGAAGGCTCATGGATTATTCTCATATCGGCCGAGGCAACCTCCTCGTGCAACCGGGCTTCGGTCGTGGCTGCACCGATAATTGCCCTCGCGGTTGCTGCCGAGGAAGCTCCCGAGTCAGTAGAGGTGATTCTTCGCGAACGTGAGGGCTGCAGTCAGGAGTAGCCTTCTACAGTTCTCTGGGCTGCGACGGCTAAACGCTCCGAACGAACTCAGGACTAGTGCTCCAGCGACGATAGGTACCCATGACAAGCGGCGGAAGAGACTCTCGGCGGAAGGGTTACCTGATGCAACGCAAACCCTGTTGCCGACTGCTCGCTCGATGCGTCGGGGTGGTCCTAGCAGTGACCCTCCTCGCATCGGGCTGCAGTTCTGAGGAGTTGCCCTCGGTGGAAGGCGGGCTCAACTTTGAGGTGCTAGACCTCACCGGAAACGGAGGCGCAGGCGCAGACGGACCGACCGCTGCGGTTGCGACCGCTGCCCAGGCGGAGTTCACCGAGTTGTGGGAGGAATTCGGGGGCGAACCAACAGCACCGCTCGATGGCCGCATTGGTGTCGTCACAAACGTCGGTTTTCTCTATTTCAACCCAACTGTCGTCTCGGTGTCGGGCACCGACACCTGGCTCGTCGACATCAGTGCAAACCGGCAAGCGGCGTGCAACCTCACCGACGCGGTCCGCTCTCCCGTGGTCGCCATTGCAGTTGACGCGGAGATACCCCCCGAAACGATCGAGGTCACAGTCACCGAACGACCAGGCTGCGACGGTTAGCCCTTCGGACAAACTCAGAACTTGAGGGGCGAGTTCCGGAGACCGCGAACGTGTCGGCACAGTCCTATCTAGCGCTAGAGATAACTCGCGCTTTCTATTGTGAAACTCTGATTCGCCGTTGCAGGTTTGATCGGTTGGCCCGATGCTGGGGACATGCTGATTCCACCGATCGATCTACAGGGCGGCCAAGCGGTCCAACTCATTGGCGGCAAAGAGCATGCGCTCTCCGCAGGCGACCCGCGGCCTCTCGCCGAGAAGTTCGGTCGGGTCGGCGAGATCGCCGTGGTCGATCTCGACGCTGCGCTCGGAACCGGCAACAACACCGAGCTGATCAAGGAACTCCTGCCCCTTGCGCCATGCCGCGTCGGCGGAGGCATCCGTAGCGTCGAAGCTGCAATCGAGTGGCTCGACGCCGGAGCCATCAAGGTCGTGCTCGGCACCGCGGCAACCCCCGAGGTGCTGTCGCAGTTGCCACCGGAACGAACCGTGGTCGCCCTCGACAGTTTCGACGGCGAGGTCGTCACCCACGGCTGGACCAAGGGCACCGGGCAGCGAGTCGAGGACAAGCTCGAGGAACTGCGCGATCTCACCACCGGATTCCTGATGACCTTCGTCGAGCGCGAAGGTCGAAAGACCGGCACCGACCCCGACACGCTTCGCCGCTACCTCGACGCTGCTGGCGATTCCCGGGTCACCTTCGCTGGCGGTGTCGCAAGTGCCGAAGAGATCGGCGAAATTCACGCGCTCGGCGCAGATGCCCAAGTCGGCATGGCGCTCTACGAGGGGCACTTCTCACTCGCCGACTCGGTCGCTGCCTGCTTGACCAGCGATCGACCCGATGGGCTCTGGCCGACCGTGGTCACCAATGAGCGCGGCCAGTCACTTGGCCTGGCCTACTCGAACCTCGAGAGCCTCGATCGCACGATCGAAACCGGCGACGTCCATTACTGGAGCCGCAGCCGTGGCGAACTCTGGCAAAAGGGCCTCACCTCGGGCGATACCCAACGCCTACTACGACTTACTCCCGATTGCGACAGCGACACCCTAGAGTTCCGTGTCGTCCAAGCCGGGCGAGGGTTCTGCCATTTGAAGCAAACCAGCTGCTTCGGTGACCTCGACGGATTCGCGGAACTCGAGCGTCGACTCGAGGAGCGGGTGGCGAATGCGCCAGAGGGCAGCTATACCAAGCGACTGTTCGACGACCGCGAGCTGTTGGCTTCCAAAATCACCGAAGAGGCCGGCGAACTCAACGAGGCCGTTGAACGTGGCGACATTACACACGAGGCAGCCGACGTCTTGTTCTTCGTGATGACCAGGCTCGCGGCCGAGGGCATCCCGCTCGCAGACGTCGAACGTGTCCTCGACGAGCGAGCGCTCAAAGTCACACGCCGCGACTAAACAGAACGCAGCGAAGAAGCGGCGTAGGGTGCCAGGGTGTCCAACATCCGCCTCGCTGGCTTTTCCGCAATGTTGCTAGCGACCATGGCGGCGTCAACCTTTACGTTCTTTGCGCTCGCCGTTGCCGCGTCCGCGTTAGAGGCCGAGTTCAACATCGGAAAGTTTGAGATCGGCCTACTCGGTGCGGTCAACACCCTCGTTGGAGGCCTAATTGCGCCGACCGCCGGACGACTCAGCGACCGGCTCGGCGGGCGTTACGCCATGGGCGCAACGCTCGTGGCTGCGGGCGTAGCCGCTGCACTGGCCGCACTCTCCAACAGCTATCTGGCCCTCCTCGCAGTGATGGGCGTAGCCGGGGTTGCCCAGGGTTCGAGCAACCCAGCCTGCAACCGAGCAATCTCGGAGGGCATCACCAAAACCAAACGCGGCATCGTGACCGGAATCAAACAATCGGGCGTGCAGATGGCCGTCTTCCTCTCCGGGTTCGCCGTGCCGGGCCTCACCGAATCGTTTGGGTGGCGATCGAGCATGTGGTTTGTCGCCGGGTTCGCGGCGGTCGCGCTCCTTGGGCTGCCACTCATTACCGCCTCCGACGCCGCCGAAAAGAAAAAGGCGGTCACGGACGCCCCTGCCCGACTCTCGATGTTCGTGAACCAAGTGGCTATCTACGGGTTCCTCCTCGGCATCGTCGGTGGCGGGCTCGGCAGATTCTTGCCGCTCTTCGCCGAGCAGGAAGTTGGCTTAACGCTGGCACAAGCCGGACAGGTCTTCGGCGTGCAAGGCTTGGTTGCGGTGCCAACCCGCCTCGTTTCCGGCGTGCTCTTAGATCGAGGGGTTTCAGCTCGAGCGATGCTCGGGTTCATGGGCGTCTTCGGCGCGGTCGCCGTGCTGCTCATCCTCGCTGCGAGCGGAGGCACAGCAGGATGGCTTTGGGCCGGCACGGTGCTCGCCGGGCTGACACTCGGTTCATGGAACACTGCCGCGAACCTGTCGATGATCCGACAACCCGATTCTGGACGCGCGACCGGTCGACTGATCTTGGGCTTCCTTATCGGGCTGACCGTCGGCGGCCCGGCCGTTGGCTGGTCTATCGACAACTTTGGCTATTCGCCAGCGTGGGTTGCGAGTGCGATTCTCTCGGCCTTAGGCGCAGCAGTCATCGCCCGACGGCCAGTCAATGAGCGGCCATCGGTACCCTTGACCTCGTGACGAATCGACACCCCCAACGAGGCCGCACCAACAAGGTGTTTGTCGAACGTCACGGCGCGGACGGACATCGCCGACGTCCCGACGAGGTGATCGTCGAGGAACCGCTATGGATCCAACTCGACGGCACCCTCGTATCGACCACGATGAGAACCCCGGGCAACGACTACGAACTGGCGGCCGGATTCCTCCACGCTGAAGGCCTCCTCGGCGATGCCGCGGTCACGGGTGTTCGCTATTGCGCCGACGGTCCAGCGCTCGAAAGCGAGTTCAACATCGTCACGGTCGAGACCGGCGGTCTCGCACCGGAACCCACCCCTCGACTCGGGTCCACCTCATCCTCGTGTGGACTCTGCGGCGCCGATGCCATCGATGAGCTCACCGACCGGTTGGTGCCCTTCGTCGAACCCCCTCAATTCGATCCCATGCTCTTGGCAGAGGTGGCCGAAAAGGTTCGCGCTGAACAAGACCTATTCACCAAGACGGGAGCGGTCCATGCCGCGGCGAGTTTCGATGCCGACGGCACGATTCTCCTCGTCCGTGAAGACATCGGGCGCCACAACGCTGTCGACAAGATCGTCGGGCGAATGCTCCTCGATGGTGAACTCCCAACGCCTGGGCTCGGCCTGTACGTGAGTGGGCGAGCCAGCTTCGAGATGGTGCAGAAGGCGTGGGCGGGCGGCTTTGCGACGCTCGTCGCGGTCAGCGCTCCCTCGGCCCTCGCAATCGAAACGGCATCGGCTGCCAACATGCAACTCGCCGGTTTCCTGCGCGACGGCGAGATCAACGTCTACTGAACGCCAGCTCAACAGCTGAGGACCACTGACATCCGAACTCGGGAATCGCCGTAGGCTGGCAGCATGACCGAACCAGTTGCCCCCTCGGAAGGACGCGGTGTCGTCCATTTGTTCTGCAAGCCAACGGCCTCCTTCGATGAAGCCGCAGCGACAGCCGCGATCGAGAAAGCTCAGGCGGACGACGTACAGGTCGTGACCGTGTCGATGCTGGGCCACAAGGCCGATGTCGCGATCATGGCGATGCACCCCGACTGGTGGGCGCTGCGCAAGCTCCAATCCGCAATCACCGCCTCGGGACTCGACGTCGTCGATTCGTTCGTTTCGCTGACCGAGATCAGCGAGTACGCGGCTGGTGTTCCTGAAGAGATGCGCAACATGCGCCTCTACCCCGACCTCAGCGACGTACATGACGACAAGCCAGCCTGGTGCTTCTACCCGATGAGCAAGAAGCGCGAGAGCCACGCCAACTGGTTCGAGCTCCCCTTCGACGAACGCATGGAGCTGATGTACGGACACGGCAAATCCGGACGAGCGTTCAAGGGGCGCATCCTGCAGGTCATCACCGGGTCGACCGGCATCGACGACTGGGAATGGGGCGTCACGCTATTTGGCCAACATCCCGATGATCTCAAAGACTGTGTGTACACGATGCGCTTCGACGAAGCCTCCTCAAGCTATGCCGAGTTCGGCACCTTCTACACCGGCATCGTTGCAGAGCCTTCCCAGGTTTTCTCCGCGCTGTAAATACGCACCCTTCACGCGCACTTCTCGACGAGGGCCTAGCTGACCTAGAGTCTCGGCTATGGCATCGCCCGAAGACATCGCTGACGCTCAACAAAGGCTGGAGAACGAGTACAAGTCCGCCATGGAATCACTCGGCGATCTCTATGTTGCGGTCGAGGCGCTGAAGTCTGCTGGGTTGCACGACGACATCGTGGGCCTGTTGTCGAACATCGAAGATGCGGCCAAGAAGGCCCGCACCGGCGGCGTGATCGGCTCGGGAGCCAAGTCCCATGACAAGGCCCTGAAGCAGCTCCGCGAACTCACCGCTGACCCCAACGCATAGGAAGGCCAGATGGCCGTTGACGATCGCACACTCGACACCCTGACCGAGGAGAACGCCGAGCTCCTGCAGGCGATGATCCGCAACCAGTGCGTGAATGACGGAACGCCCGAGTCCGGCCACGAAACCAGAAACGCGGAACTACTTCGCAACGAACTCGAGAACACCGGCGCCGACATCGAGATCCTTCCCGTCCTTCCCGGACGAGACTCGATCGTCGCCCGTCTGGCGGGTACCGATCCCAACGCGCCAACGCTCATGATGATGGGGCACCTCGACGTTGTGCCCGCCAACCCAGAAGGCTGGAAGGTCGACCCCTTCGGCGGCGAGCGCATCGGTGACGAGATTTGGGGTCGTGGCGCGGTCGACATGTTGAACGTGACCTCATCGATGGCGGTGACGTTCCGCCACATCGCCAACTCGAACTCCCGCTACCCCGGTGACATCGTCTACTTCGGCGTGGCCGATGAAGAGGCGGGCGGCGTCTACGGCGCCAAGCAGTTGGTGGCCGACCGCTGGGATGTCCTCAACTGCGACTACGTCCTCACCGAATACGGCGGGTCGCCAATCATGAACGATCAGGGTTTGACCGTGCTTCTCACCACCGCCGAGAAAGGCATGGCACCTCAGATCATCACCGTCAGCGGAGAACCCGGTCACGGCTCGATGCCCTACGGAACAGACAACGCGATCTCCAAGGCGGCCGAGATCGTCCGCCGGATCGAGCAATACAACCCGGGCGCCCGAATCGACGAGATGTTCACCCAGCGGATCAAGGCAATGGGCTTCGAACCCGACGTCGAGTCCAAGATGCTCGACCCCGGTCGCATCCGAGACGCACTCGATCAGATCGAGCCCGGCCTGGCACGAAACCTGCACTCGTGCTGTCACATGAGCTTCTCGCCCAACATCATCCATGGCGGGTCCAAGATCAACACCATCCCCGACAGCGTCGAGCTCCAAGTCGACATCCGCGTGCTCCCAGGCGATACCGAAGAGGACGTACTGAGCCACCTCCAAGCCGCCATCGGGCCGGAGTTGATGGCCTCCTGTGAGATCCGGCCCTACCTCGATCACGACGCCACCTCGACCGAATCCCCCACCGATACCCCACTGTGGGATGCATTGGTCGACTCAATCCACATGACCTACCCCGGAGCCTCGGTGCTGCCATCGATCGTGACCGGCGGGACCGACGCACGGTTCTTTCGTCACCGCGGCGTCCCCTCCTATGGCGCCGGGCTCCTCAGTTCGAACGTGAGCCTCGGCGAGTTCATGAACCGCTTCCACGGACACAACGAACGCATCGATATCGAATCGCTTCGACTTACCACGAAGCTGTGGATTGACGTCTGCGACCGACTCTGGATCTAGCCACCACGCACCAGAATTGTTGGAGCGTTGTGTTAACCCCCTGTGACGGCGGCCGGCCGACCTTGTTGGCAGCCGTGAAGAGCGCTAGAACAGGTTGAGTTGGAACTACCTGGAGGGGTAATACACATGTTGTTTTCGAAGCGAGCGCTGCTTGCACTCTTTACGTTGTTTGCGTTGATCGCAGCAGCGTGTGGCGGCGAGGCCGCAACAGAGACGGCATCGGCGGAGTCCGATGCCGGAGAATCTTCCGGTGGAGAGGCATCTGAGGGAGCTGGCGACGTTCGCGCAGCGTTCGTCATGGTCGCTCCCGTCGGCGATGCTGGCTGGAACTTCCAGCACAACCAAGGACGCATCAATGCCGGAGACAACCTCGGTGTCGAAACTGCGTTCGTCGAGAACATCCCCGAGGGAAGCGCCGAGTTCGACAACGCCGTACAGAACTTCATCGACGACGGCTACAACGTGATCTTCACCACCTCGTTCGGCTACCAGGACGCCACCTTGGAATTCGCAGACGCAAACCCTGACGTTCGCTTTGAGCACATCTCCGGCTTCCTCGGCAACGAGACCAACTTCGGCAACACCTTCGGCCGCATGTATCAGCCACGCTTCATCGCCGGCATGGCCGCAGGCGCAGAGACCGACTCAAACCGCATCGGCTACGTCGCTGCCTTCCCGATCCCTGAGGTCATCCGCGGCATCAACGCCTTCTCACTCGGTGTCGCCGAGACTAACCCTGACGCGGTCGTCGAGGTCATTTGGACCTCCACTTGGTTCGATCCAGGCGTCGAAGGCAACGCTGCTCAAGCCGTGATCGACAACGGCGCAGACGTACTTACGATGCACCAAGACTCGACCGCTGTCGGCCAGGCCATCACCGACGCTGGCGGCACCTTCATTGGCTACCACAGCGACATGAGCGAGCAGGTAGGCGCCTACCTCACCGCTCCGGTTTGGGACTGGACTCCACGCTACGAAGAGGTCATCCAAGAAGCCATCGACGGTGAGTTCGCACCTACCTCGTGGTGGGGCGGTATGGCTGACGGCGTTGTAGACATCGAGATTCCAGGCAGCTCTCCAGTAGCCGATGAGATGACCGCTGTGCGCGAGTCGATCCTCGCTGGCGACTTCGACGTGTTCGACCAGGGCGTCATCGCTGACCAGGACGGCAACGTCATCTTCGAAGACGGCATCGTGCAGACCGAACTCGTCAACCCCTTCGATGACACCGTCGTCGTCGGTGCTGTTGGCGACGAGATCAACGATGGTGTTCTTCTCAACATGAACTTCTTCGTCGACAACGTCGAAGGCTCGGTCGAGGGCTAGTCCCTTCCCGTGATTCTTAGGTTGGGCCGCCCGCTCGGGCGGCCCAACTGCGTTTTCAAGAAAACTGTGGTTCGATTCCGTTGCTACCGCCCGGGTGTCGACCACAGAACTAGTAGGGGGCCTCGGTGGCTGTGAATCCAATGACAAATGAACGCCTTGGCGAGATCATTCGCGAGCACGCCGACACTGTTCACCAGGACGAGGCCAGCTACTGGCAGTTCGACTACTTCGGTTTCCAATTGATCGCCGTCACCGACTCCTCATCGAATCGAATGCGAATCATGAGCCCAATCTCGGCCCTCGATGGTCTGGACGAGGCGTTGTTGTTGGAATGTCTGGCCGCCAACTTCGACCGCGCCCTCGACGCTCGCTACGCCACCTCACAAGGTGTGCTGTGGAGCGCGTTCATCCATACGCTCGCCGAATTGAATGACGACCAAGTCGTGGCAGCTATCAATCAAGTGGCGCGACTCTCGGCTACCTTTGGAACCACCTTCACGAGCAGCGACCTGTCGTTCGGATGAAACCTCGGATCCCGAGTTGGACGAGCTCTGCGGTGTCGAGGAGAGTTGGGCGTTCGAAATGACCAGCACCCCCGCCTCGCCCGCCGTCGAACTCGACGGTATTTGGAAACGATTCCCCGGAGTTATCGCTAACGCCGGGGCGTCTCTTCGCGTCAAGGCTAGTTCGGTCCACGCGGTTCTCGGCGAGAACGGCGCGGGCAAGACCACACTGATGAACGTCCTCGCTGGGGTCTACCAACCCGACGAAGGTCGAGTGCTACTCGACGGCGCCGAGCAGCGCTTCTCCCGCCCCGCCGACGCCATCGCTGCCGGGGTAGGAATGGTCCACCAGGAGTTCCGCCTCATCCCCACGTTCACGGTGTCAGAGAACGTGGTGCTGGGTTCCGCCCCTCGCCTCGTCACCAAGTCGGCGATCGAGTCGAGCGTCGGTGAGCTCGCCGAGAGATTCGGCCTAGATACCGAACCCGGCCGCGAGGTATGGCAGTTGTCGATGGGCGAGCGTCAGCGAGTAGAGATCCTCAAAGCCTTGTGGCGCGACGCCCGCGTGCTCATCCTCGATGAGCCAACGGCCGTTCTGACTCCCGCTGAAGCCGAAGAGCTCGGCCGCATCACCGCGAGCATGGCCGCCGATGGCCGCTCGATCATCTTCATCAGCCACAAACTCGATGAGGTAACAGCCTTCTGTGACGAAGCGACCGTCCTTCGAGGAGGAGCGACCGTCGCCGAATCCCTTCCGGTCGAGTCGCTGACGGCAGCTGGGTTAGCCGAACTCATGGTGGGCGAAGCCACCGAAGTTTCGCAACGCCGGATCCGGACAAGCCCCGTCTCAGATGACCCCGCATTGCAAGTCGCCGGGCTACACGTACAGGACATCCATGGGCGCGCAGTGGTCGACGGCGTGAGCATCGAAGTCGCCAAGGGCGAGATCGTCGGTATCGCCGGGGTTGCAGGCAATGGTCAACGACCCTTGGCAGACGCCATCGCCGGTCTGGCGTCGCCAGATGCCGGAACGGTGGCGGTCAGCGGTGACGACATCAGCGCGCTCACCCCGAGCGACCGCAGCGACGCAGGCTTGGCCTATGTACCCGAGGATCGCATCGGCGTCGGCCTAGCCCCTCGGATGAACGTGGTCGAGAACGCGATGATGCGCAGCTACCGGTCGCTCTCGAACGGACCGTTCATCGACCGACAAGCCGCCGAGAGCCACGCCGAAGAACTGGTCGAGAGCTACAACGTGAAGGTCGGCCAAATGCACGCGCCGATGGCCGCTCTATCGGGCGGCAACCTGCAACGGCTGCTCGTCGGGCGCGAATTAGCTGCCGAACCCGCAGCGCTCATAGCTGCCCAACCCACCCGCGGCCTCGACGTCCAAGGCGTTGCTGCGATCCAACGCATCCTTCTTGACCAGGCCGAGAACGGCGTTGGCATCCTTCTCATCAGCGAGGACCTCGAAGAGCTGTTTGCCCTGAGCGATCGACTCCTCGTCATGCACGAGGGCGCGGTCGTCGGCGAGTTCGACCCCGACGTTGCAACCAGAGCCGAAGTCGGCGCCGCCATGGCGGGCGCCAACCACGAGGCGGCGACCTAATGCTCGGTATTCGACTGGCACGACGAGAGACCCGACTTCCCGGCGGACAGGTTCTCGCCATTCTTCTCGGCCTGGCGATCGCGCTCGTACTGGGTGCGATCTTGTTGACCGCTACTGGGCACTCAGCGGGCGAGGTCTACGCAGAGATGTTCGACTCCGCGCTGGGGTCTCGGCGTGGATGGTCGGCAACGCTCACCCGCGCTGTACCGCTTGGCCTTGCTGGTCTAGCCGTGGCCGTCGCCGGATCGATGGGCATGTGGAACATCGGTGCCGAAGGCCAGATCATCGCTGGTGCGATCGGCGCGGCATGGGTGGCACGGCTGATCCCTGGTGTCCCGGGCCCCGCGCTAATACCGCTCATGTTGATCGGCGGCGTACTCGGCGGCGCAGTCCTTGCACTTGGACCGGCCTGGGCGCGCTCGCAACTCGGCGTGAACGAGATCATCACGACGCTCATGTTGAACGAGGTCGCGATCCGGATCGTCAGATTCCTCGTGAATGGGCCGTGGAAAGATCCGTTGGGAAACAACTTCCCCGTCGCCCCTGAACTCCCCGAGCAAGCAGCGCTCCCGATCCTGTTCGAGCGGGCCCACATCGGCGTGATCATCGCCGCAGTCGTGGTCATTGGCTTCGGTGCGTGGTCCTCACGGAGCAAGTGGGGCTACGAGCTTCGCATCGCCGGTTCGTCGGCTCAAGCCGCTGAGTACGTCGGCATTTCGCTTCGAACGAAGGTCTTCACGGTATTGCTTCTTTCCGGGGCCATCGCCGGGCTCGCTGGCGGAATCGAACTCACCGGCAACTCATCGCGAATCGTCGAAGGCGTCGCCAATGGATTTGGGTTCGCCGGAATCATCGTTGCTGCTCTTGCCCTCATGCGCCCATCAGGCGTGGCAGCGGTAGCCGTAGCGTTCGGCGCGGTTCAGATCGGCGGCGAAGCCATCCAGACCACCGGCGTTCCGCCCTCGATCTCGAACGTGCTGCAGGCGCTGATCCTGTTCGGGGCCCTCACGGCAGCGGTCTTCACGGAGTACCGATTCGTCCGAGCCGGACAGACCACCGGTGTGGTCGAGGCGGCAACGTCATGAACGCGACCACCATCATCGGCCTGCTCGTCTCGGTCATCGAGTTCGGGACCCTCCTCTACCTCGCCGCCCTCGGAGAGACCATCGCAGAACGTGCCGGAGTTCTGAATCTCGGTGTCGAAGGCATGATGGCGATGGGAGGCATGACCGCGTTCTGGGTCGGCGTCGAGACTGGCAACCCGTGGGCTGCGTTGATCGCGGCGGTAATCGTCGGTGGAGCATTTGCGATGATTCACGGACTCGTCGCCGTCGTGCTCGGCGCGGATCAAGTCGTCAGCGGCCTCGCCCTCACCATCTTCGGACTTGGCCTGTCGGCATTTCTCGGTCGCGACCTCATCGTCGAACGGCCGAACGCAACCTTCGAGCCCCTACGAATCGGCCCACTCAGCGACATCCCGTGGCTCGGCGACACGGTCTTCTCAATGACCGCTGTCAGTTGGCTTGCCATCATCCTCGGCGTGATTACCTGGTTCGTCTTCACAAGGACTCGCGCCGGGCTCGCACTTCGCGCCGTTGGCGAAAGCGCAGCAACCGCTGACGCCGCAGGCACATCCGTTGTGAAGATCCGCCTCCTCGCTGTGGCGATCGGCGGCTTTCTGGCTGGAGCCTCGGGAGCCTTCCTCACGATTGTGCTCGCACCTGGATGGACCGAGGGCACCACCGCCGGACGTGGATGGATTGCGGTCGCATTGGTCATCTTCGGAGCATGGAAACCTGGCCGGGTGCTAGCCGGATCGCTCCTCTTTGGCGGCCTGATCGCTCTCGAACCTCGGCTGCAGACCTTCGGTGTCGAAGTCAGCCCCATCTTGTTGAGCATGCTTCCGTTCGTGCTCACCATCGTCGTGTTGGTGCTGTTCTCGATTCGTTCTAGAAACCGCCCAAGCGTCGCTCCGGCAGCGATCGGCCACGCCTATCGGCGAGAGGAACGCTGAGCTCGGGAACCACCCGCCGCTCGAGCCCATTCAAGAAATTTCGGGATCGCGCCGTAATTGAGCGCGCGGGCATCGATCAAACGGAGCGTTCCATTGACGGCACTTTTCTATGAGGGGTCTCCACTTCTCCTCCAACAGTCCTTATTCGATGAACTTGATGAAGCTGACCTCCATCTCGCTTCACAAGAACAGATTGCGCTACATCGACTTTCGGACTCGATTCGCCACGCGTTCGCGACCTTCGACAACCAAGGAGCGCTACTGGTCATCGAGGCGGCCATCGATGAGACGCAACCGGTTTCGCTTCGCGCTGACGTCTTGAGCCACATCATCGCCATGGCAAGAGCAAACGTCCGCCAAAGCGACATCGTCGAGAAAATCGATGACCTCACGATCGCGATTGCGATGCCGGGCGCGGGTCGAATCGGTATGACCCGGGTCGCCGATGCTCTCCGCCAACGTGTGGGAAGCACTCGACCGACCGATCTGACCAGCATTGAACCGACGACTATCACGATCGGCGCAGTTCACACGACAGAGTCACACCTCATCGATCCCAACGAACTCCTCCTGGCCGCTCGGGTAAACCTGGACACGGCCCGATCAGCCGGCGGAAATCGAACGAACTGGTCAGATTGGCCTTCGTTGGATCCAATCCCATGAGCTAGCCGGCATCACCGCTGAGTCAAGGGGTCAACGGGTAATGTAGGTGGGTGCAACGCCGAGACGTAGTTGTCAGCATCATCGCGCTAGGCGTCGGCGGGACCGGATGCGCGGCAGCCAACACCACTGCGGCCGCCCCCCCCGAGGCCCCCGAAC
>CAZTDG010000004.1:0-6820 GCA_964612655.1 uncultured Acidimicrobiales bacterium
CTAGCGCTCGGGGTCGTGGTTTCGCAGGATGAAGAGCGCGGCGCCGGCGAGAATGAGAGCAGGGAACTTGTCGAGCATGGTGAACCAGATTCGGCCCAAAATCGAACCGCCACCAGCGATTAGGCGGTTGAGAATGATGATCGTGGCTCCTGCGGTGACGAGAAGCGCCGTGATCGTGGCGGGCTTGCGCACCTTCATCGAGATTGCACCCGGCGGCGAAAGTACGACCAGCAAAGCCAGACCCAACGTGAGGGTGGCCATGGTGCTGCCGACCGGCTCAAAGGCGGTGGAGATGAACGTGCCTATGCCGCCACCGCTATTGAGATCGTCGAGCCAACGAACAATGCCGGAGAACGCTCGGAAGCCGATCGCCAACATGAGCGCGATCGCCGTGATTTCACGCGCCTCGTCACGTGAGAGGCGCATCGACTCAGCCCCCGTTGGCGAGGACTGCCATCGCGTCTTGGGCGAGGCCGTCGAGCAGACCCGGGAAGATACCGAATAGCAGCGTCACGATGACTGAGACTCCAAGAACCACAGCAACCGTCGGTGGTACGACCACGGGCGGTGCGTCTTCGGCGGGTTCAGACATGAATATGGCGATCAAGACTCGCAGGTACAAATAGGCGCCAATGACGGCTGCCATCATGGCGACGATTGCTGTCCAGTAGCTTCGAGCGTCAACGGCTGCAGCGATCACTTCGAACTTGGCGAAGAAACCACTGGTAAGCGGTACACCGGCCTGAGCGAGCAGGTAGATCAGCAGCGCGAATGCGAGCATCGGACGGCGCTTTGCGAGCCCGTTGAATACATCGAATCCGTATTCGTTGTCGCCCTTCGCGCCGATGATCGACAGCGCACCGAAGGTGCCTGCGACGAGGAAGGTGTAGCTAGCCACGTAGAAGAGTGACGCAGCGGTGCCGCGCTCGGTTGCGGCGAGCACACCGAGCAGAATGAAACCGGCGTGACTGATCGAGGAGTACGCCAGCATGCGCTTGACGTTGGTCTGCACGATCGCGGACACCGAACCGATGATCAGCGTGAGTGCCGCGATCACTTCGATCACGAAGCGCCAGTCGTCCACGATGGGCTCAAAGGTCACCGACATGATGCGCAGGAGGCCAGCGAAGCCAGCGACCTTCACACCAGATGCCATGTAGGCCACGACCGGGGTAGGTGAGCCGTCGTACACATCAGGCGTCCACGAGTGGAACGGCGCTGCGCCGACCTTGAACACCAATCCCACGATCAAGAGCGCAATGCCGCCCAGCAGCAGCCCGTCATCGGTCAGCTCGCCCGACAACAAGAAGTCGTTGATGACGACCAGATTCAACGAGCCGGTAGCTCCATAGATCAGCGCCATCCCGTAGAGGAAGAATGTGGAGGAGAACGCGCCCAGCGCGAAGTACTTCATGCCCGCCTCTTGGGAGGTGTAGCGACGACGATGCAACGCAGCGAGCACGTAGACGGCGAGCGACAAGGTTTCGAGGCCGAGGAAGAACACGATGAGGTCGTTTGAGAACGACATGATTACGCCACCGGCACCCGACAGGAGCAGCAGCACGTGGATCTCGACGCCGTCGAGTTCTTCGCGCTCGACATAGGTGTGTACGAGTAGGGCTGCCATCGCGACCGAAAGGGCGATGACGATGCTCAAGAAGATGGAGAAACCATCAAACCCGACCGACGAGGCGATCGTTGCGCCGGGTCCTTCGTCGCCGAGGCGATCCCAGAGGAACACGCCAGCGATGGCCGACAACGCTGCCGCGGTGACCGTCCAGCTGGTGATGAACCATGCGGGCAGGTCCTTGCGGATCGACGTCATGGTCAGGATCAACAGGCCCGCGACTCCGAGAAAGAGCATTGGGGACAGGATCTGCCAGTCGACATCTGGTGTAATGACTTGTGCGAGCAACATGATCAGCCCTCCCCTTCTTCGTCATGGGATTCATCGTCTTCGGACGGCGAAAGAATGGTGACCGTAGGTTCGCTCCAGTCATCGACCCGCTCGTCGATGTGCACGATGAGCGCTTCGATCGAAGGCTCGATGCGTTCGAGCATCGGACGGGGGAAGACACCGGTGAAGATGATCAAGGCGATCATCGGAAGCAGGATCATTCCTTCCGACATCCGGAGGTCTTCCATCTCGACGTTGTCGCCCTCGGCCGGACCGTGGAACACCCGCTGGTACGCCCACAACATGTAGAGCGCAGCGAAGATCACACCGGACGCTGCGATCGAAGCAATCCATGGACTCGCCACAAACGCTCCGATGAGGATAAGGAATTCGCCTACGAACCCGTTGAGGCCCGGCAAGCCAATGGAGGAGAACATCACCAAGGTGAACACACCAGCAAACACCGGCGCGGCCTTCTGCAGACCACCCAGTTCGGAGATCTGGCGAGTGTGACGTCGCTCGTACATCCAGCCCACGAGGAAGAACAATGCACCAGTCGACAGACCGTGGTTGACCATCTGCATGACCGAACCGACGAGCGCCTCGGTCGTGATAGCAAAGGTGCCCAACATGATGAACCCGAGGTGAGCGACCGAGGAGTACGCCACGAGACGCTTCAGGTCCTTCTGCATGGTCGCGGCGGCCGCGCCATACAAGATGCCGATCGTGCCGAGGATCAACATCACCGGCGCAAACCAGGTTGCGGCTTCGGGGAACAAGAACAGGCCGAAGCGGAAGAAGCCGTAGGTTCCGAGCTTCAACATGACGCCGGCCAAGATCACCGAACCAGCGGTTGGTGCCTCGGTGTGCGCGTCAGGTAGCCAGGTGTGGACCGGGAACACCGGCACCTTCACCGCGAACGCCAGCACGAACGACAAGAAGATCCAACGACCTGCGGTCTGACCCCAGGCCTGTGCTTCGGCGAGTGCCACCACATCGAAGGTGACCATGCCTAAGGCTTCCTCGCTGAGGAACACAATGGCCAAAATGCCGACCAGCATCAACGCCGAACCAAACATGGTGAATATGAAGAACTTCGTCGCCGCGTACACCCGGTTGCCGTGGCCCCATCCACCGATGAGGAAGTACATCGGCACGAGCACGACTTCGAAGAACACGAAGAAGAAGAACAGGTCGAGGCTCATGAAGACGCCCATGACGCCAGCTTCGAGCACCACGATCCAGGCGTAGTAATTCTTCGGACTGTGCTCCGGTGTTACGCCTGCGATTGCGAGCGGAAACAAGAGCCCGGTGAGCACCACGAGGAACAAGCTGATGCCGTCGATACCGAGATCCCAACGGATCCCGAGGCTCTCAACCCATACGTTGGGGTCGGGGTTACGGAACTGAAGGCCACCATTCGTCGTCTCGAACTCGATGAGCACCCAGACGCTCAGTGCGCCCGTGATGACCGTGGAGATCAACGCCACGAGTCGGTGCACTTCGGTGCGAGCGGAAGGAACCATCGCCAGAACCATCGCTCCAACGGCGGGAATGACGATGAGCGAGGTCAGTACAGGGAAGTCGATCATGCTGCGGCCCTCACAAAGAACCATGCCAGAAGCGCCACAGTGCCCACGGTGATTCCGAGGGCGTAGGAGCGCACATATCCGGATTGGATCTTGCGCACCAGTCCGCCAGTACCGCGCACCGCCGCGCCCGTACCGTTGACGAGCCCGTCAACAACCTTGGCGTCGAAGGCCGTGATGAAGTCGAAGAACGCCCGACCGGGGCCGCCCATAAACGCGCTGACCGCCGCGTCGTAGTTCCAACCCTTGGCCAGGATCGGCTTCTCGACGCTCTTGGGATCAAGCTCGTTCTTGTAATAGAACTTCCACGCCAGCAACATGCCGATGCCGCCAGCACCAATCGCGATAAACGCAAGGATCCACTTCGTGAGTCCGGAGGCACTAATGACGTGCTCGAAGAGCAAGGTGTCCTCTTCGAGCCACTTCTCCAAGAAGTGAAGCTCGCTCACAAACGGCAAGTTGAGTCCGCCACCGACGATGCTCAGGAACGCCAGGACGATCAGAGGCACCGTCATGTGCCAGGAGGATTCGTGGGGATGATGTTCGGCACGCTTGGCCACGTTCTCGCTAAGGAACGGCTCGGCCAGCCCAAGCTCGTTAGCTTCACGGCGACCGTAGGCCGACTTGGCCTCGCCTAGCTCGGCCTCGGCGCTCTCACGGACGCTAACGGCGCCTTCGAGAGCGGTCGCTGCGCTCTGCTCAGCCTTCAAGGCGGGGTCGATGGCAACTTCGGCGGTGTCGACGGCCTTTTTTGCAGCGGTGATGTCATCATCGGCGATCGCCTTTGCGGAATCGATCTTTGCCGAGGAGAAGGCCTTGCGAGCCTGCTCCAGCTTCAGCGCCGCTTCGCCATGAGCGGTTTTCGCTGCGGCGACGTCGTCGCCGGCCATGCTGACCTTGTAGTTGGCGTCCTCGAGATAGGAATCCCACGCGTGGGCCAACTCATCCTCGGATGGCTGATCGAAGCGGTAGTCGCCGAAGAAGGTCATGTAGACCTGGCGGCTCATGTAGAACGCGGTGAGCACCGCAGTGATCAGAGCGACCGCCCACAGCGCTCGACCGTTGATGCCGCCCAGATCCCAAGCGCCGAGCAGAATCTCGTCCTTGGACCAGAAGCCGGCAAACGGTGGCACACCGGCGATGGCCAACCAGCCAATGATGAACGTGCCCGAGGTGATCGGCATGAGTTTGCGCAACCCGCCGTACAGGCGCATGTCCTGCTCGTCGGCCATTCCGTGGATCACCGAGCCCGAGCCCAAGAACAACAGGGCCTTGAAAAATGCGTGCGTGATCATGTGGAAGATCGCAGCCACGAACGAGCCCGTTCCGATCGCGAGGATCATGTAGCCCAGCTGCGACACGGTCGAGTACGCGAGCACTCGCTTGATGTCGGTTTGGGCCACGGCGATCGTCGCGGCGAACAACGCTGTTCCTGCGCCGATCCAGGTGATCAGGTTGGTGGCCCAGAAGGCCTCGATCATCACGTAGTAAACGAGGCCGTTTACTCGGGTCAACAAGAAGACACCGGAGGTAACCATGGTGGCGGCGTGAATAAGCGCCGATACCGGAGTCGGTCCAGCCATTGCGTCTGGCAGCCACAGATACAGCGGGAACTGTGCGGACTTGCCCATCACGCCAACGAAGAGCAGCAACACGATGCCGACGGCAACCGGTGTGCTGAGCTGATCGGCGGTGCCGTTGATTGCGAGGTAGTCGAGCGAACCGACCGAGGCGAAGGTCAAGAACATGGCGACCATAAAGCCCCAGTCACCTACACGGTTGGTGACGAACGCCTTCTTGCCAGCCGAGGAGTTCGCTTCTTTACCGAACCAGAAGCTGACGAGGAGGTAGGAGCATGCACCCACGCCTTCCCAACCGAGGAAGGTGAGCAACAGGTTGTCGCCGAGCACCAACAACAGCATCGAGAAGATGAACATGTTCAGGTAGACGAAGAACTTGGAGAAGTTCGGGTCGTGGTGCATGTACCCGATGGAGTACAGGTGAATCAGCGAGCCGATGCCGGTGATGAAGAGCATCATCGTGACCGACAGCGGGTCGACCAAGAAGCCAACGTCAACGCTGAAATCGCCGACTGGAACCCATTCGAACAGGGTCTTGGTGATTTGGCGTTCGCCGTCTTCGACACCACGGAGACCGAAGTAGACGATGACCGTCGAGATGAACGACAGCGACACCGCACCAGTAGCGACCCAGCCGGCGGCGGGGTTACCAAGGCGCTTGCCCATCATCATCAAGAAGGTGAATCCGAGCAGGGGAAAGAGTGGAATGAGATATACGAAATCGATCATGATTAGCCCCTCAGTACCGAGAGGTCGTCGGCTGTTGCGCCATCGCGACGGCGCATGATTGCTACGACAATGGCCAGACCGACCACCACTTCAGCGGCGGCTACGACCATGACGAAGAAGACAGCGACCTGACCGCCGATGTCGTCCAGGCCGAAGGCCAAGCCGACAAAGGTCAGGTTCACGGCGTTGATCATGAGCTCGACGCACATGAACATCACCAGCGGATTCCGGCGGACGAGCAGTCCAACTGCACCGATCACGAAGACCAGCGCGCCGAGCACGAGGTAATAGGTGGGCGTCAGCATTAGCTATCCCCCGCCTCTGTCTCGTCGACTACTTGCTGCTCACGGATTGCAAGGTTGCCGTCTCGGGCAGCCAGCGCGGATTGAGGAATCGCTTGGAGCGCACCCGGGATACGGCGAGCGAGCACAACAGCGCCCACAACCGCAACGGTCAGCAACAAGCCGGTGACCTCAAAGGCGAAGACGTAATCGGTAAAGATTTGCTCAGCCAACTGATTGACGTTGGGCAGAATCTCGCCGGTGAGTTCGTCGGTTCGAGCGGTATCACCGTTTGCGGATCGGATGCCGGTCAAGTCGGTACTCGACCAAATGACGGCCAACAACAGTGCGAGCAGCGCACTGCCTGTCAGGACGGCCGCGGATCTCTGCCCGATGATTGGTTCGATGGAAAGGTTCTCGGATTTGTCCACGCCGAGCAACATGATCACGAACAAGAAGAGGATCACGATCGCGCCGGCGTAAACAATCACCTGGATCGCAGCCAAGAAGTGGGCCTCGACAACGAGGAACTCGACTGCGACACCGAACAACGTTTGGATCAAGAACAGCGCTGCGTGCACCGGGTTCTTCGCAAGCACGACGCCGATCGCGCCCGTGAGCACGACCACTCCCGCGACAAGGAAACTAAATAGTTGGAGGCTCATGAGTTAGTGGCCCCCGTCTTCGTGATCATCAGGTCCATGCCCGTCGTGGTCGTGATTGTCGTGGTCGTGATGGTCGTGG
>CAZTDG010000004.1:6920-9499 GCA_964612655.1 uncultured Acidimicrobiales bacterium
CGTGATGGTCGTGGTCGTGGCCGTGATGGTCGTGGTCGGTTCCACCCTCGACCATTTCGGCCTTGGCTTCGATCACGACGTTCTGGCCTTGCTCGGGTGCGCGCACGCCATAACCGAGCTCACCAGACCACGCGACGGTGTTCTGGTAGGCCGGCGATCCGCCAGGCGAGGTGGCGCGCATCCAGCCGGAGCTGAGTTCGTCGTCACCCGGTCGCCAGTCTTCCCATGCCAGCTTCTTCGGCATGCCATCGTCGTCGACGACGAGCTCTTCTTTGGTGTAGATCGCGTCGTCACGATTGGTGAAGGAGAATTCGAACAGCTTTGATTCGGTGATTGCTTGTGTTGGGCATGCCTCTACGCACATGTCGCAGTGGATGCACCGGAGATAGTTGATCTCATAGACGTAGCCGTATCGCTCGCCTGGTGACACCGGATTGTCGGGCGCGTTGTCTGCGCCGCGGACATAGATGCACTTCGCTGGGCAGACACCGGCGCAAAGCTCACAGCCAATGCACTTCTCCATGCCATCCTCGTACCGGTTCAGTACGTGACGGCCGTGGAAGCGCGCGGGCTTGTCGCGCTTTTCGCCTTCGCCCTTTGCTTTGTATTCGCCGGTCAGCCGTTCTTCGAAAAGCTTGGCGAACGTGACTGCGAATCCCTCCAAGTATCCCATCAGCCAAACTCCATAATCTCGGACTCGAGCCGAGCTTGTCGGGCATTACGGATCGCAGCCATCAACAGACCAGCACCTGCGATGAACCCGAGTGCGGTGAGCGGTGCAGCGATGAACCAGTTCCAGTCTTCGTTTCGGCCAACCCGCAGAACGGCGAGGACGATGAACCAACCGAGTGCCAGCGGGATCAACAGCTTCCAGCCGAGGTCCATGAGTTGGTCGTATCGGAGACGAGGAAGGGTGGCACGGAACCACACGAAGGTGAACAAGAACACGAGCACCTTCAAGAAGAACCACATCAGGCCCCACGCCCAACCGCCGGTCTCGGTGAAAATCAGGAACGACGGAACGTGTGGGCCGCCGAAGAACAGCGTCACGATGATCGCCGACATGGTGACCACGTTCATGAACTCGGCGAGGAAGAACAGTGAGAATCGCAGCGAGGAGTACTCGGTGTGGAAACCGCCGACCAGCTCCTGCTCGGCTTCGACCAAGTCGAATGGTGGGCGGTTCAGCTCGGCGGTGCCCGCGATCAAGAAGATCACGAATGGGACACCGCCCGTGCGGAACACGTTCCAGCCACCGATACCGAAGATGCCATCTGCCTGGGTTTGCACGATCTCGTTGGTGCTCAACGAACCGCTGAACAAGAACACCGCGGCGAGCGACAGCCCGAGTGCAGCCTCATAGGACACCATCTGCGCGGATGCTCGAACGGAACCGAGAAGCGGGTACTTCGACCCCGATGCCCAACCGGCCAACATCACGCCATAGATGCCAAGGCCCGACATGGCCAAGAACAACAAGATGCCCATCTGCGGGTCGACCAGCTGGAACAGGAACGTGTTCCCGAACAGCGTGACCTCGCCGCCACGATTAGCAAAGTCGCCAGCGATCGGCACGGTTGCGAACATCAAGAACGCGGGCACGAGCGACAAATATGGCGCCAGCTTGAAGACGGGCTTATCGGCACCGTCTGGGGTGATGTCTTCTTTGAAGAACAACTTGATGCCATCAGCGAGGGTCTGCATGATGCCCCACGGTCCGGCGACGTTCGGTCCAATGCGATGCTGCATGTCAGAGACGACCTTGCGCTCGAACCAGACCATGAGCATGACCGAGACCAGCAGCATGGCGAACACGAGTACAACGAAGACGATCAAGAAGAGGACGTCGCCTCCGAGCCACAGCGTCCACCAACGGTCGCTGAACCACTCGAAGTCCTCGAGGTATGGCTGTTGAGCAAAGATCACGATGCTGCCTCCACACTCACCGAAGTGACCACATTGGACACACTAAGCAGTCGAGCTGCCGAAGCGTTCGATTGGTTGAACTCAATAGCGACTGTGTCGGATGCGACACCGTCGTCGACTACTACTTCGAGCGATACCTGGCCACCTTCGCTACTGACCGTGACCTCGTCACCTGAGGCGACGCCGACCTTGTCTGCGGTAGCCGTCGACATCGAGGCCTTGGCACCAGCGGATAGGTCCTGAAGGGACGGGCAATAGGTGAGGATCGTTCCGGCGTCGTACATCTTTCGATGCACGGCCAACTCGATGCCACCGGTGGCTGCGCCACGAAGCGAAGTCGATACTGTCGGCGAACTGACCGAGGAGCCCACGAGCAGGACACCCTCGGACTCGGCAGCCGAAATGGTCGCCATGGAGAGGTCCGCGTGCAGGGCCGAAACTTGGTTGATTTCCGCCCACAGCTCGTCGAGGTCGATGAAGCCGAGGTCAGCGCCGAGTTGGGCTGCCAGCTCGGCGGCGATCATCCAGTCGGCACGGGCCGTTCCTGGGGAGGTCACCTTCTGAGCGATTGGGCTCACACGGCCCTCGATGTTTGTAAACGAACCGTTGACCTCGGTGGCGGTTGCCGCGGCGGGAAGCACAACGTCGGCGCC
>CAZTDG010000004.1:9599-47504 GCA_964612655.1 uncultured Acidimicrobiales bacterium
ACGAACCGTTGACCTCGGTGGCGGTTGCCGCGGCGGGAAGCACAACGTCGGCGCCCGTCGAGGTGAAGTTCAACAACGTGTCGACCGAGATGAGGCTCGATACCTGCTGCAGCGCCGATTCGACGAGTGCAGTGTCGGGGAAGTCGGTGAGAGGATCTGCCCCGAGGAGAATGATGGTGTCGAATCCACCGGCGGCGGCCCGACGAAGGATTTCGGAGGTGTCGTCGCCCGTGGCGGACGGGGCCTTGTCCCATGTCTCGGGAATGTCGCCCAACGGCACACGACCTGGCAGCAATCCTGGGGCGAGCCCCATGTCGATTGCGCCCATGACGTTGCTGCGGTGCAAGGCCGGAAGGAATCGGGCCTCGCCGTTGGCGTTGGCGATAGCGGCCAGGGCCGTTTCGATCACGCCGGGGTCGGTGCCGAGTGGTCCAGGTCCGTACACGACGGTGACCGGACCACGAAGCGCGTCTGCAAGAGCGCCCTCGGCTCCTTCAGCGAGCGCATCGGAGATGTGTGCACCCAACTGGGAGAAGCGCACGATCTCGGTGGCCTTGGCGTAAGGAGCGAGTCCGCCCATTCGCGGCCCGACCTCGATCAAGGTGGCCTTGTCGTTTTCGGCTGCGTGACGCAGACGCAAGAAGAGTGCGCCGTGGGTTTCCTTCGGGTCAGCGCCGAGGACCACGATGGTCCCGCCAGGTGCGCAGGCCTCTGCGATGGTTGCCCGAGGCAATCCAAGGACCAGGCGGGCGTCGAGACCGTCGCCCAACTGCGCGTCGACGTTGTCGGTACCGATGACCGACTTCGCGAGCTTGGCCCAGGCGTACTGGGACTCGTTCGACATGCGAGCGCCACCGATGACGGCGACACGATCGGGGTCGGTGTCCTTGAGAGCCTCGGCGGCCTTCGAGAGCGCCATCGACCAGGAAGCGGCCACCAATTGATCGCCATCGTCAGCGGGCGATCCGAGGCTGTCGCCTCGTACCAGCGGCGTGGTCACGCGAGCATCGGAGTTCCACGCTTCGAAGTTGAAGCGTTCCTTGTCGGAGAGCCAACCCCAGTTCACAGCGTCGCTGTCGACGCCGAGGTACCGAAGCACTTCGTTGCGTGAGGACTGGACGGTGATTCGAGAGCCGACCGAATCGGTCGTGGCTGTGGATGGAATCTCGGAGAGATCCCACGGACGGGCCTTAAAGCGGTAGGGCTTCGCGGTGAGGGCGCCGACCGGGCAGATCTGCACGGTGTTGCCGGAGAAGTACGAGCTGAACGGCTCGTCGGGGAACGTATTGACCTCGGTCTGGTTTCCGCGGGCCTGGAAGTGGATCAGCGGATCGCCAGCAACCTCTTTTGCGAATCGGGTGCACCGGTCGCACAAGATGCAGCGCTCTCGGTCCAAGAAGACCGTGTCGCTGATCGGGATCGGCTTCTTGAAGTGGCGCTTCTCTTCAACGAACCGGCTTTCGCCAGGTCCGTAGGCCATTGTCTGGTCCTGCAACGGGCACTCGCCGCCCTTGTCGCAGATCGGGCAGTCGAGCGGGTGGTTGATGAGCAGGAACTCAAGAATGCCGTCTTGGGCCTTCTTGGTTACGTCGCTCTCGGTGTCGACGGTCATGCCGTCAGAAACCGGCACCATGCAGCTCGGTTGCAAGCCCATGCCGCGGCCGGTGTCGACCTCGACAAGGCACATGCGGCACATGCCGACTGGCTTCATACGTGGGTGGTAACAGAAGCGTGGGATGTAGACGCCGTTGCGCTCGGCGGCGTCGATCAACATCTCGCCCTTCTCGGCCGTGATCTCGTTGCCGTTGAGATTGACGGTTACGCCAGTTTCAACTTCTGGTTCAGTCGCGGTCATTTGCCAACCTCCACTGGAGTGGGCGCCGGTTGGGCGTTCTCAATTTTCTCGTCGAACTCGTCACGGAAGCGTCGCAGCGCCGAAGTAATCGGTGCCACCGACGATGGGCCGAGCGGGCAAATGGTGGTTTGCTTCGGCGGGAACGGGACGGCTTCGAGGCCTTCGGCTTCGTGCGATGCAACCGGGTACGGCCCCGGGGAAATGTTGTCGCCGATGTCGAGCAGAAGTTCGATGTCTCCGGGACGACCGTGACCGTCGAGGATGCGCTGGAGGATCTTCTCTTCCCAGCTGGTGCCTTCACGACACGGGGCGCACTTGCCGCACGACTCACGTGCGTAGAAACGAACGAGACGTAACGCCGACTTCACCGCGCAGCTGGAGTCATCCATGACCATGATTGCGCCCGAACCGAGCATGGTTCCCGCAACGCCAACCGGCTTGGCCTCAAGAGGCAACCCGACCTGCTCGGGGAACAGCCAAGGAGCCGAACCGCCGCCAGGAACGAAGGCCTTCAACTCACGACCGGGCAACATGCCCTGGCAGTAGTCGTCGCCGTAGAGCAGATCTTCATAGGTGGTGACACCTTGCTCGACCTCGTAGACGCCGGGGCGCTTTACCTGGCCAGATACCGCGAACATGCGGGTTCCGGGCGAGGTCTCGGAGCCGAACTCCTTGTAGGCATCGGCGCCGTTGTTCATCAACCACGGCAAGTTCGCGAGCGTCTCGACGTTGTTCACGATCGTGGGCTGGCCATAGAGGCCAACGGCGGCCGGGAAGAACGGAGGCTTCAGGCGAGGCATGCCGCGGTTGCCTTCGAGGCTTTCGATCAGCGCGGTCTCTTCGCCAACGATGTAGGCGCCTGCGCCCCAATGGAGAACAATGTCGACCGAGAAGTCGGTGCCGAGAATGTTCTGACCGATGTAGCCGGCGGCGTACGCCTCGTTGAGCGCATCAGCGATGCGCTGCTGAGCGATAGGCATCTCGCCGCGCACGTACAAGAAGCACTGGGTGAGCCCAATCGCGTAACACGCGATGAGACAACCCTCGATGAGCTGGTGAGGATCGCGTTCCATGAGGAGGCGGTCCTTGTAGGTACCGGGCTCTGACTCATCGCCATTGACGACGAGGTAGCGAGGCCACACTTCGTCGGGGACGAAACCCCACTTGATGCCGGCAGGGAAACCTGCACCGCCGCGACCGAGCAAGGTCGCGTCTCGGGTGGTGCCGTGTACTTCAGCTGGCGTCTGCTCCAGGGCAGCTTTAATGCCCGTGTAGCCGCCGGTGGCCTCATAGCGTGCGAGCGTGTAGCTGTCCTCGTAGGTGAAACGGGACGTAACGATCTTGGTTCCCGGAGTCTCTACATAGCCCGGAGCGTGCGGGACGTAATCACCGATGGCCATTAGCTGTCCTTCGCTGCAGCGGTAAGCCATACCGGTGCTTCGTTGACGAGTTCGGGAGCGATGATGTGCGCCGTCTGCTCTTCGGTCATGTGCTGGCGCGCAAGCCCCAATGTGCCGTGGCTCGGAATTGGCTCACCGGGGTTCGCGGTGATCAGCTTCTCGGGCGTGTTGCCCGCACGAAGCGCCGCAATGATGTCGTCGAGATCATCGGTGGTCAACCGCATGCCGAACCGGTAGTTCACCTGGATGCAGGGAGCTTCGGTGCAGGCCGCGATGCACTCGACATCTTCGATGGTGAACATGCCGTCTTCGGTCGTTCCGCCAGCGCGGATACCGAGCGTCTGTTCGGCGTGGTGCAACAACTCTTCGGCGCCGAGCAGCTGGCACGAAAGGTTGGTGCAGATGTTGATCATGTATTTGCCAACGGGATGCAGCTTGAACATCTCGTAGAACGTGCAGGTACCACGAACCTCCGCAGGGGTGACTCCCACGAGTTCGGCGAGATGCGCCATGGCCTCGTCAGACACCCAGCCATCTTGTTCTTGGGCCAAATGCAGCAGCGGAATCAGCGCGGACTTCGGCCGCGGATACCGGCGAATCACGTCGTGCGCGAGCGCAACGTTGTCTTCATTCAATCTACTCATGCGACAGACCTCACCGATCTACCTCGCCCATAATCGGGTCAACACTCGAAATATTTGCAACGGCGTCCGCGAGCAGACCGTTCTCCATCAAGTGTGGCAACACCTGCAAGTTGATGAAGCTCGGCGGGCGAACTCGCATGCGATACGGGTTCGATGACCCGTCCGACACGATGTAGACACCCAGCTCGCCACGCGGACTCTCGACCGCGGCGTACGCCTCGCCGACGGGAACTTTGAACCCCTCGGTGAAGATCTTGAAATGGTGGATCAGCGCTTCCATGGACTCATCGATTCGAGCCCGAGGTGGAGGGGTGACCTTCTTGTCTTGGACGCGGTAGTCGCCCGGTGGCATTTTCTCCACGCACTGGCGCACGATCTTGATCGACTCTTCGATCTCGGCGAGCTTGATCGCAAACCGGTCAAAGCAATCGCCATAGCTGCCTACGGGAACGTCGAAATCGACTTCGTCGTACGCGAGATACGGCATGTCACGACGAAGATCCCAGCTACTACCCGCTGCACGCAGCAATGGCCCGGTCGTACCCAATGCGAGGCACTCGGCCTCGTTCAAGATGCCGACCCCTTGGAGGCGGTCGCGCCACAGTGGCTGACCGTTCATCAAGATGTGGTACTCCTCGAGCCGAGGCTCGATGGCATCCATAAGGGCAATGACGTCGGTTTCCCAACCATCGGGAAGATCGGCGGCCACGCCGCCAGGACGGATGTAGTTGTGGTTCATGCGAAGGCCAGTGACCTTCTCAAAGAACCGCAGTACCGGCTCGCGCTCACGCCAGCCGTAAATGATCATCGAGACCGCACCGAGATCGAGGCCGTTGGTGGCCATGAACAACAGGTGCGACGAGATCCGGTTCAGCTCGCACATGAGCATGCGGATCCAGGTAGCTCGTGCCGGAATTTCCAAACCGAGCAGCTTCTCGGTAGCGAGAGAGAACGCCAATTCGGTGAACAGCGGCGCCGCGTAATCCATCCGGGTCACATTGGTGCAGCCCTGAAGGTAGGTCAGGTCCTCGCCGGTCTTTTCCATGCCGGTGTGGAGATAGCCAATGATGGGCTTGGAACGAAGGACCGTCTCGCCCTGCATCTCCAACATCAGGCGAAGCACGCCGTGAGTCGACGGGTGCGACGGACCCATGTTGATGATCATCTTGGTATCGCCGATGTCATCGGTGGGGTCTAGCGAAAGTGCGGAGGCCTCGGTCTCGGACAGCCGAAGTACGGCGTTCTCCCGACCGCTGACGCGATCGGCGGTCCCGACGCTTTCGTCGAGTTCGGAACTCTCTTGTTCTGCAATAGTCATCGAATCATCCGGCTCATGTGCGTCCCGGCGCGTCTTTGAATGCCACGGGGATCGCGCCGATGTCGTAGTCCTTGCGAAGTGGGTGACCGTTCCATGATTCAGGCATCAGGATCCGGCTCATGTCGGGATGGTCAGCAAAGACGATGCCGTACATGTCAAAGGTTTCACGTTCGAGCGCCTCGGTACCTGGGAAGAGGTCGAACAAGGTCGGAACCTCGGTACCTTCGGCGACTTGGAGGCGAATCCGAACTCGTTCGCGGCGAACCTGACTGAGCAAGCTCACGACCACTTCGAATCGCTCGGGAGTGACGCTTGCTGGCAAGTCGCTGCGCTGGTGATGGAGATAGTCGACACCGAACAGGTCGGTGATGGTGCTGAAACCGTCTTCTTTGAGTTCCGAAACAAGATCTTCGTAGTCGTCGATTCCGGGGAACAGAACCGCATCGCCGAACGCCTCGCCAGCGGGCACGCCATAGCGTTGGTCCGCGCCGGCTTGGGCAGGCGAATCTTCGGTGTCGGTCTCTTCGACGACCTCTTCTTCGACCGGGGCTTCGGTTTCTGTGTCTTCGCTCGCCTCAGCCATCTCAGCTTCGACCAATCGCAACGGCGGTTTGACCGTCGCGCTGGGCGACTTCGATGCCAGCGCCGCCACCGGTTGCTTCGCGGCGGCGCAGAATTTCGCCGGTTTCGATGCTGTTATGCAGCGTGAAGATCGCGTGCAAGAGGGTTTCTGGTCCTGGAGGGCAGCCCGGGGCGTAGACATCGACGGGAACTACCTGATCGACACCTTGGACGAGGGCGTAGTTGTTGAACATGCCGCCACTCGACGCGCAGACGCCCATAGAGATGACCCACTTGGGTTCAGCCATCTGGTCGTAAATCGTGCGTAGTACCGGCGCCATCTTTTGCGATACTCGACCGGCAACGATCATGAGGTCGGCCTGGCGTGGCGAAGCTCGGAACACTTCCATGCCGTAGCGAGCCATGTCGTAGTGAGCTGCGCCTGTCGCCATCATCTCGATCGCGCAGCACGCAAGGCCAAACGTCGCCGGCCACGTGCTTCGAGCACGAGACCAATTGACGAGGTCTTCGACCCGGCCTGTTACGAAGTTGTGTTCGAGGCCAGCGAGGCCGTCGTCAACAACGCCACGCCCCGTGGCTTCATCTTGAAAGAGTCCCATTAGGCACCCTCAGATGAAGCTGCGTAATCCTCGCGACCCTCGACGCCAACCTTACGGATGGTCGAGCGTGTGGTGCGTCCCTCAGACACGGCTGCGGTAAGGCGGCGAGCCTGGTGGACGGGGCCCCATTCGAGCGCCCCATTACCAATGAGGTAGACGAATGATTCAAAGACCGCTGCGGTGAAGATCAGGATCGCCAGGAAGCCAAACGTTCCCAGGCTCGCGTTAGCGACAGCCCATGGATAGAAGAAGATCAATTCGATATCGAACACAATGAAGATCATCGCGATGAGAAAGAACCGAACGGGGAACCGCTCTGGTGTGTCCTTCGCAGGCTCAATTCCGCACTCATAGGCGGAGTTCTTCTTATCGTTCGGACGCTTCGGAGCGAGCAGCTTGTTCACGGGAAAGCTAAGTGCAGCGAACAAGACCCCTAGAGCACCAAGCGCGACTAACGGCAAATATTGCATGACAATCTAACCCTCGTTTGAGAACGCTTCTACTCGTCTCATCGTTGCGATGTCGCGGAAGTGAAGCAGATAGACGAGCGCAGTGAAAATAAGTAGCGATCCTAGTGTGATCATGGCTGGTGGGAACCGGAGATTGCCCAGTTCACGGACCATAACCACCGAAATGACCGGTGCATCTTCATCAACTCGTGGGAACGGTGGCGCTTCACCCTCACGGGTAATCAGCGCCTCGGCGTCGATCGCTTGAAGCTGAACGACGGAGTATTCGGTTGGATTCCTAATCCGTGCGGAATTTGCGATCCAGTGCCAGCCACGGCGCAGGTTATCGGTACAGAAGGTGCAAAGAAGATCGATGTCGCGATCGAGGCGAGGCTTGCCGCCGGTACGGAATGCATCAAGGAAGCGGAACTCGGCCTGCGAGTCGAACGGGAAGCCATCTTCTTCGAGGATCGCTGCGCCAGCGGTGGTCTGGGCCTCGCCAGCCTCGCCGGTGCTCAAAATTTCCCAGCCATTGAGGTCCGGCAGGACTCGGGTCTGCCCGTCTGCTCCCGGAATCTCGCCGGCAGCGAACGCCTGCTCGACGAAGTCGGGCGCAACCGAGAAGACCTGCGAGATGGTGGTCGAATCGTTGCGCTGGAGCTGGCGAATGGTTTCGGCGGTAATCTCATCGGCCGTCATCTGTGCGGCGGCGTCAGAGAACTCGTCGAACTCGTCGACGAATTCGGCCATCTCTTCAACGCCCTCCGCCATACCAAAGTTCGCGATATCGATGCCGAGCCCCTCTAGATCTGCGGCAATAGGGAGATCTCGGGCACGTTCCACGGATGATTCAGTGATGTCGGTGCGGTTGAAGTCCTGGACGACCCAAGAGACCGAGTCGCCAACGAAACCGATTCCACGGATCCACCAGAAGGCCCCCATGATGACCATCCAGCCAAAGAACGCTGCGATGCAAAGCAGTGCTGCCAGGCGTGCGCCTTGGTTGGTAGCCATGATCATCCAGACCGAACCAAACAACACGATGGCGCCGACAGCGACAACGAGGGCACCGCGAATCTCGGGGTCGAACCCGATCTGTGCGAGAAGTGAAGTCACTACAGGCTCCTCTCGTATGCAACGATCGCGGCGATCTGATCTTCGGTGAGGCTCGCTGGCCATTCGACCGAGACCTCGACGAATTCCTGCAAGGTCGGATCAAAGACTTCTTCGACCAGGCCGGAGTCTTGGCGAGCGCCAAAGCCCGGCATCTGACCACTGCCCTGTCCCGCGTTGCCGTATTGAATTCCAAGCTCGGAGCCCGAGGCGATGAATGCTTCCATCGTCGCCACTGCCGGGAACTGACCGAGCGTGCCGCCGTTGGTCAGGTTCGGACCGAACCAGCCGCCGCCTTGTTGGTGACCGGGAACTTGATTTCCGGCCTCGTCGGTCACGGTGGTCAGGACTTCGCCGTCGACGTTGATGTCGTTGGCTCCATCGAAGGACCAGCCTGCGGTATGGCATCGAGCGCAACCGTATGCGCCGGCGTCGGCCCGATTGGTGAAGAGCAGCTCGCCGTAGGTGAGGTACTCGGGATGCTCGGGATCGGAGATCTCGTCGAGCCAGTCCGTCAATGCGTCGGTCGGGAAGAGCTCCCCGAGTTCAGCCTGCAGGGAGCCAAGCTCGCCTTGGGCCTCTTCGATATTGGAACCGACACCGGTCTGCGAGGCCCGCTGCACATTCAGGCGAGCTTCTTGGAGGCGATCGGACAGTTCGGGATCTCGGCTAACCATCTCGAGTCGCGCGCCCTCTACGAGGCCATCTTGCACGGAGTTCTGCACCGAATCGAAGTCTCGCTGTGTGGTGCGAAGGTAGACGATCAGAATCTCGAGCTGCTGCGTGGTGAGCGGGCCACCACCGGGAGCGCCCCATGCGGGCATTACGCCATTTCTTCCGAAGTTAAGCGTGTGGAGGACTTCGTCCTCAGAGAAGCGGGTTAGTACCGATGTGAGCGAGGGAGCTACCCAGTCAACAGAAGAAATGAATTCACCGGTTCCGGCTTCGGTGATCGCGAACGCGACCGTACCGCCAGCACCGCCACCACCGTGGCAAGACGAGCACGCTTCTTCGAATTCTTCAGCGCCGTCTTCCGCCCATAATTCGAGCGTGTTTTCCACCAAGCCCTCTTGGCGGCCGGGCTCACCCAGCCAGTACAGCGGAAGGGCAATTCCGATGATCGAGAGGAGCGCCAACCCCGAAAGCAAGCTCTGATCGAGCTTGCGTGTTTCCAAGATGTCGTCGTCGTGGTACGGCTTTCGATTGGCCGCCAACTCGATCTCTGCACCTCCCTCGCCTCGAGAGTCGAGGAGGTTGAAAAACAGATAGACGATGAAGCCGATAATGACGATGGCGAGGATGACGAAGCCAACGTCGCGTGCGGCGCTCTGGGCAAGAAACATCACAGTCTTAAACTAGGGGAATATCGCGCGTAAAACTCTGTTTAGGGGGGGCAAAAATATGAGAACGAGGTCACGTTTCCGTAACCTCGTTCTCTAAGTGAATAAATTAGGCGTGCGACGACGCTCCGAGGCAGCTCGGACCCTCGCGTTCTTGGCCGGTTGTGTTCACACCAATGGCCGGGCCATTGATGATATTGCCGGTGTCAACGGTGAGAACTCCACCGGAAACATCCATCGCCATGAAGTCCATGCCACGAGGTGCCGGACCGCCACGCTTTTCGCCTACTCGGTTGTAGACCGAACCGTGGCACGGGCACTCGAAGAACTGTGAGCTACCGCATTCAGGTACACGGCAACCGAGGTGTGGGCACTTCTGGAACACGGCCTTCACGCCAGCTTGGATACCAGGCCACGCTGGGGTTGAGGCATAGATCGGTGCGCCAGCTTCGAGTGATCCCACGGGATACTCGGTGAGATACATACGACCCTCGGGCAGATACAAGAAACCGTTGTTCGAACGGATGCTTGCGATCACGTCGGGGATCGGGCCGACCGTAATCGGGTTACCGAAGCCCTCGCCTGCGCCCGGCCACAGCTGAGCGATAACGGCGAGGCCGAAACCGGTCAGGTTGAGACCGAAGACCGCAATGATGGCTCGGTTCAAGAACTGACGACGAGCAACACCGATCTCTTGGGGATCTGGCGCTACCCACGGCTCGATTTCATCCTGTGGGACAGCGATTTCGCTCTTGCGACGCTCAAGGGCCACAGACTTCTCGACGTCACGGCCGGTAACACCGCCTTCAACCGCGGCTGCACCGACGGCGGACTTAACCCGCTCGCGGTCACGACGCCGTGTCTCAGCGGACACTTCATTGATCGCGCTCGATGCGTCCTGTCTACGGGACGCAGCGAACAATCCGATGGCAGCCAGTGCTACCAGGATTACTACTGCAACAATTATGAATATCACTACCAGCTCCTTTTAGAACTCGAAGAACAGACCATCTCGCCAAGGGAAGACAAAGTTGAATCCCGGACCTCGGAAGAACGAACCAATCATCGTGAGAACAGCCCAATACATCAGGTGTACCGTTTGTAACGAGATAGCGAACTTGCGATCTTCCGGCTTCATAGAAGGGTTTCGATCGATGTAAGGAGCCAGAATCAGCAAAATCATGCCCATTCCGGGAATAGTCACCCCTGCGACCTGTGGATGGAACAGCGTCAGAAGCTCCTGGAGGCCCAAGAAATACCACGGTGCCTTGGACGGATTCGGCGTTTCATTGAAGTTTGCGAGCTCCAACAACGGTGCGTTTACAAAGACCGAGAAGATCAAGATGAACGCCAACACGAACAAACAGCACACGAACTCGACGACGAGTAGGTGAGGCCAGGTGTGGACCTTGTCCTGTGGGACGGCCTTGACGTCTTGGATCGATCCGGACTTGACCACCGTCAACAGCCGTTGCGTGTGGCCACCGGGGCCTGTTGCGATCGGCGCTGGAGCAGCGGCAACTGCGGTGGCAACTCCGCCACCAGCAGCAGGAGCGGCTTCTGCGGTGGCTGCCGGCTCTACGGCACCGCCACCATCGGCCTTGGACTTCGCTGCCTTTGAGCGTGCCAAGAGATGCGCAGGAATCTTTGATGCTGCTTCGCTCTTCGGTGCGTCGTCGGACGCTTCCGCAGCTGGAGCTGCCGCTTCGGCTGGAGCATCATCGGATGCTGCAGCTTTCGCACGTGCCTCGGCGGCTCGTTTACGAAGATGTTCAGGGATTTCAGTCATGTCTCAATTCCCTTTCGACTAGAGCGGTCCGGAGATTCCGCCGTCTTTGCGGACTCTCCAGAAGTGGATGGCCATAAAGATGACGGTGACGAACGGTAAGAACAGAACGTGCAGCACGTACCAGCGGAGCAACGTGTCCGTTCCGATTTCGACACCACCGAGTAGTACGAATCGGACTTGTTCACCAAAGACGGGTGTAAAGCCCATCATGTTGGTTCCCACGGTCACAGCCCATAGTGCGAGCTGGTCCCATGGTAGGAGATAGCCGGTGAAAGAAAGCAGCAGGGTGAACTGCAACAACATCACACCAATAACCCAGTTGAATTCACGCGGTGCCTTGTAGGCGCCGTGGTAGAAGACGCGGGCCATATGCAAGAACACCGATAGCACCATGAGGTGAGCCGCCCATCGATGCATGTTGCGTACGAGCAGACCGAAGGTCACGGCGCTTTGGAGCGCAAAGATGTCGTCCCAGGCTTGGGCTGCGGTCGGCCGGTAGAAGAACATCAAGAAGATGCCGGTGACCGTCAAGAGGATGAAGGTGAAGAAGCTGATGCCACCGAGGCACAGCGTGTAGCTGACCTTGACCGCGTGACGCTTCACCTTGACCGGGTGCAAGTGATACAGCACCGAGTTCATGATCACGTAGGACCGGTTACGAGGGCTATCGCTGTAGCCCTTGCGGAAGATCGAACCGGGACGGAAGATCGAGCTCCAGGCCTGTGAGCCTTGAGTCTGATCAATCAGTTCGTTCGTCTTCTTTTGGATCTGTGCCGAAACCGGCAACTTGTTCTGGTCTTTTGCCACGAATCAGAACCCCTCAGTAAGCGTCGTGTTTGTAAAGAAATCGTTCATCCGAGCCGCATTCCGTAGCCGTAGCCATGGGTGTTTGTGCGCTGGTGGTAATCGCCGTTGGGATCAGGGTCGCTGATCTTGCCCAAGATGATCACACCGGTCGGACAGCGATCGACACACAGTGCGCACCTGGTGCACACGTCGTCGTCGATCGTAAAGATGACATTGTCGGATGGATCGAGACCGGGTTGTTCGGTTCCGATCGCTTCATCGATAGCCGTGGGCGACACCATATGGATGCACTTCCACGGGCAAATATCGACACAGCCTTCGCACATGATGCACTCGGACTGATCGATATGAATGAACTGCTTTGGCTTGACCGCCGCCGATAGCCATGCCGCGTCGACTTCCTGCAGGACGTAATCGTCCCGGAATTCCGGCATCGGGGGATTGGCATCGGTGACCGACACGGCTTAGCTCACACCTTCTCGCACGAGCGGACGCCCGAACTCAGATGGTGCCTCGGTTGCCTGCTCGGTTGCGGCAGCGCGTGCATCTCGGGTCTGCCAGTGATTCCAGTAGAAGATGTTGGCGCCGAGGAACGCTATGTAGATGCTGACCGAAATGAGGTCACGCAACACGATGAAAGGAATATTGAACGGGAAGAAGCCGCCGTTGGATTGCGAGCGAAGCAGTCCGAACAATTCGAAGTTGCGGTCGGCCCGCCAGTTGAGACCGCCGTCGGCCCACTGAAGCCAGAAGTGCGGCACTACCCCGTAGATCCAGAAGAAGATTGCGAAGACGTACGTCGAGGCAATCATCGCTTCGCCCCATGTCATCTGCTTATTGACCGGAGTGCGCTTCTCGTACCAGTGGTAAACGCTCACCATCAAGGCGGTGACGACCAACGAAACAATGAACTCAGCCATGTCGTGCGCTCTCCTCGCTCGGTAATTTCAGGGTTGTCTTCGTAAAGTCTTCCACGATTACTATCGGCCGCGAGGCCAGCGCTCGTGAATGTAAGCACAAGTGTAGTCGGAGCGGGAATAACTTAATCGCTCGCGACCAGTGGTTTATCGCGTAAATCGTAGTCGAGCCGATATCGGCGAGTGGTGACAAACGTCGCTCCCGATAGTTCTGCCGCGACTCGATTCCACCCATCGCATCCTCCTAGGCTTCACATTTGTTGCCACGGCTTCGCTATCGTGAGATTTGCGCGGCCAAACCCAACGCTGTTGGCCGAGAAGGCCGTACGCTTTCGAGGGCGATATTCGTCCCCAATGTTGCACGTCGAAGAGGAGACGTCTGATGACCGAAATCCCGGAACATCTGCTGAAGCGTTCGAAAGAGCGTAAGGCGGCGCTGTCTGGGGAGTCCGGCGACGCCGAGGCTCCGGCTGAAACCTCAGAAGCCTCGACCGCGGTCGAGCCAGCCGCTGCACCATCTGCAGCACCAGCGGTCGCCCCCGCACCCGTTCCTGATATTGCGGCCGAGCCCGAGCCTGTCAAGGTCGCCCCTTACGTTCAGCAGTTCGAAGAGCGCAAGAAGATGCCGTTCTGGATCGCACCTGTCTTGCTGGCACTTCCGGTATGGGCGTTGTTCTATGTCGGAACCCTGGAACGAGTTCCCCAAGGTCTCACCGGTCTGCTCGGCGAAGGCGAAGAGCTCTATATCGAATCGGGCTGCTCGGGTTGTCACGGCGCTGAAGGCGGCGGCGGTATCGGCCCAGCCCTTGCGAACGGCGAAGTACACATCACCTTCACATCGATCGAAGATCAGATGGCCTGGATCGCTCGCGGTTCGGCAATCGTGGGCACCGGCAACAACTACGCATCGCCCGACTCGCTTCGTCAGCGCCCAGTCGCTGGCCAAATGCCTGGCTACGGCATCGACGGCTCGACCTCGCTCAACGTCGAGGAGTTGCTCGCTGTCACCCTGTACGAGCGCACGCAACTCGAACCAAACGAGGAAATCGCCGAAGAAGAGATTCTCTTCGCCGAGGCGATGAACCTGTTGCTCGAAACCGGCGAACTCGAGGGAATGCTCGAAGAGGACGGGCTCACCATCGAAGATGTTTTCGACGGCCAGACCGTCACTTCCGAACAGATTGCCGAGTATTTGGCGCCTGTTCGAGAAGCGATCGCTGGCGAGGCCAGCTGATCGAATGACCGCTGCGACGTTCCCCGGTGAGGTTCGCAGCCATCAGCGTTATTTCCATGCGGTGCGATCTCATCGCGCCACGCCCGCCATCACACTCGCCGGGGTCTGCGCCGTCGCTGCCTTTACGGAGGCTGGCGCCGACGAAGGCGTGGTGTTGTGCCCGTTCCGGCTAGCGACCGGCGGTTGGTGCCCAGGCTGTGGCTGCACCCGAGCGTTGGGTGCCCTGATTCGAGGCGACGTGAGCGGGTCGTTCGCGTACAACCCGTGGTCGATGATCCTGCTCGCTCAAGCGACCGTGATCGCCGGTTGGGTTATGGCCGCTCCCGAGAGCGCAAAGGCGTGGTGGACACACCGCGGGATACACCTCATCGTCGCGAACCTGGTCCTCGCCGTTTTGATCTGGATTCCTCGCCTCGTCGGCGGAGTCATCCCACTGCCCTTTAGCTAACCGGCCCCTTAGCTGACCAGGCTCCAGCTAACCGCCTGGCACGTTTCGTACATCGACCCGGTCGGTGTCTGAAACGAGGGTGTCGAAGAAGTCGATTAGGTCGTCGAGATCGATATCGGCAAGCGCATCGACTTGGGCTTGGCGGGTGAGGATTCGCTCTTCGGACTCTCGTGCTTCGTCGAACAACGACGCGATGTAGAACCCGTTCGTGACGAAGTTGAACTCCGACTGCAGGATCGACACCGCTTCGTCGAAGTCGGTTTCCGATATCTGTCCGCTTCTGATCGACTCGAGTTCACCAATGACCGTTCCGGCGATCTCATCGACACGTCCGGGGTCCCCGTCGATCGAGATGAATAGCTCCACCTCTTCGCCAGGATCCGAGAACTCCACCCCTGCGCCGCCCCCGTAGCTTGCACCGAGCTCCTCGCGAATGACGGTGAAGATTCGGTCGTTGAGGATGGTGGATGCCAGCTCCGCGAGCACTTGGTTACGGATCGTCTCGTCGCTCTCCCCCACCACCAATAGCCGGTACGACCCGCTCGACGCTCCCGACCCGACATCGAGACGCTCGTCGACCAACCCCGGAAGCGACGGCTGCTCGGGGTTGTCTTGGTTGGCTGGGGCGGGGAGTGTGCCGATCCATTGGCGTGACAGTTCGACGATGGTGTCCTGGTCGGCATCTCCGACTATCACGAACACGTGGTCATCGAGTGAATCGAATCGGTCCCGCCAGATATCGAGGGCTCGATCCGGCGTGAAGGCATCGAGAGCGTCCAGCGTGGGCGCTGCGGCCAGCGCCCCTCCCCCAGTACGCCCGTCCTGGAGTGCGATGTTTGCCGCCGTCGAGGAATCGACCTGTGCCCGGTCCACGCGATCCCGCGCAGACTCGACCTGCTGGCGGAAGGGCACGTCATCAACTCGAGGTTCGGTGAGCTGGAGATGGATCAGTTCGAACAGGGTTTCGAGGTCCTCGGTTGATGAGGTGGCCGAAACGCCTTCGGAGAAGTCGGCGACGTAGGGAGAGACGCTCACGTCCAAGTCGGAAAGGAACCGTCGGATTTGGACCGCGTCCCACTCGCCTGCGCCGCTGGCCGTAACCGCGCTCACGGCCACGCTGGAGAGCGCGCCATCGTCGCTACTCAACACGGCCCGACCGCCCGGCGACTCAGAGACGACGAACACCTCGCCTTGAGAGATGTTCGATTCGGTGAACAATACGCGTGCACCGTTTTCGAACGTCAGCTCGACGCCGTCATTGCTAACCAGGTTGCGTCGCCCAATCTCCTCGACCGGGTCAGGGTCGGCGAGTAGGTCGTCGATCTCTGCGATGTCGTCGACAAACCCGTCCGCCACCGAAAGCTCCGCACGTCCGATTGCCGCGGCGATGTCTTCGACGGTGCCGGTTCGCTCCGCATCGGGGCCCGCCACGATGACGATCGGCGCACTCGAGGTGATCAGCCATCCGTAGTGTTCGTTGACCGCATCGATATCGAGATCGTCGATGAAGTCGAGCGTGTCGTCTACAACATCGTCGACCCCTCGGAGGTCGGTTCCGCCCAGGAAATGCTGGATTATCTCGTCGGCGAACTGTCCATCTTGGACGGTGTTGAACCCTGCTGCTCGCTGCTCGACTGAGCTCGCAATCACTTGGGTTGCTCGATCTAATTCGGCTTGGGTGAATGGGTTCTGCACGCTGGCTCGGAGCTCGGCGAGGAAGACTTCGGTACCGGCGGTGAAGTCATCGGCGTCGAGGTTGAACCCGAGATAGCTCAACCCGCGATTGCGTTGGAACCACCCGCCTCCAGCGCGACGAAGATCGAGCCGGCCCGAGTTGACGGCCTCGACGAGCCGGTTGTTGATCATGATGCCCGAGATGATGTCGGTGAGCTGTAGCTCCGCCCCGCCGACGGTCGTCGTGTCCCACGTGGGGATGGGGATGTCCACGCTGATGAACGAATCGGCAAAGCTCGGTTCGACCACGACGTCAACCCATGGAACTTGTCGCAGTTGGTCGAGGGAGATGTCGGGCGCATCCGGAGTGGTACCGCGGTCTTCGATCTCGTCGAATCGGTCGATGATGAGCTCTTCGAGGTCATCGAGGCTCCGATCACCGACGGCAACCACCGCCATGTTGTCGGGTCGGTACCAGTCGTCGTAGAAGGTTCGAAGATCGTTCGACGTGATCGCGTCTACCGTCTCGGGCGTGCCGATGATGTTGGTTCCCTCGAAGGGAGTGTCGGCGAAGTAGGCGAGGTCGAAGGCTTGGTTGACCAACCCATCGCCCGACTCTTCACGCAAGCGAAGCTCTTCTCGGACCACCGGTGCTTCCGCGGCAACTTGATCGGGGGCGAGCGTTGCGGCCGACGCCCACTGGCTCAGAACGTCGAAGGCGATCTCGACGTTGTCGTTTCGGTCTTCGACGTCGAGTTGGTAGACGGTCTCGGTGTCGCTGGTGAAGGCGTTGAAGTCTGGGCCGATCTCGGCTCCAATGCTTCGCAACGTGTCGTCGAGGGTGTTTCCAGGAAACTGCTCGGTGCCGTTGAACATCATGTGTTCAAGGAAATGGGCGGTGCCTGTGCCGACCGGCGTCTCGTGCACTCCCCCGGCCCGAATGGCGAGCCGCAACGACACCGACGACCCCGGGCTGTCGTTCGAGCGCACGAAGTAGGTGAGTCCGTTGTCGAGGGTTCCGATTCTGATGTCGTCATCGACATCGAGCGCGGTGTCGTCGATCTCGGTCGGGCCGGCAAAGTCACCGAGGCCGACGAACCCGGCGTCGCCGCCATCTTCATCGCCGTCGGGCGAATCTCCGGAATCGTCCGGGTCGTCCGAGCTTGAATCCGGGGCCGAACCCGACGCTTCGCCCGGGTCGGACGTACACGCGGCAGCCATCAGCGCCGATACGACGACCAACGCGAGCACTCCTATGACCGACCGTTTTGCCATACGCCAGTATCGGCCAGCATGGCCCGCTATAAACGCACCCCGCCGCAAAGCCCCCGGGTCAAGGCACCCGTACTTCTCGCAGGCAAGCACCGCCGGTGGTATGGAGTCATGAGTGCTCGACAGTGACCTCGCCAGGCGGGCGTGAACTGTCAAAGACGATGGTCACCGTCTCACCTCGTGGCGCGAGGAGCTCACGGTCGATTGCGAACAACGATGCACCGGATAACTCAAAGTCCAGGCAGCCGCCATTTTCAGGTCCTTCGTTGAACATCACCTCGACACGAACGTCACCTCCATCGAATTGGAAATCGTTGTGGACCGCAGGCCCGCAACCTCCGCCGTCGTTGTAGAAGAAGAGCACGCTTTGGGTTTCGAAGTCGATTTGTCGCGCCGCGTCCGCTGCGGCTGGGGAGCTGAGGCCATCAAGGTCGTCTCTCTCAACGAACAGATCTACATCACCAAAGGTGGTCTCCACCCCGTCGGCGTCCTCGAACCAACCAAGGTGCACCCAACCATCGCCTGAGGCCACCTGCACCGGCTCACCGTCGCCGCCGCAGGCGGCCAGCATGACCGCCATCGTGAGAACCCCGAAAACCAAAGAACGTCGCATTGACACTGATACGAAACTAGCCGTGTGGTAGTTCCCGCGATGTATCACCGCTATCTACGAGACCACGCGAAGTCTTTAGACCTCGACGCTTGCTGCGGCTTCGGCCATGATCGAGATCGCGTCGTCGATCACGTCGTCGGTGTGGGCGAGTCCAGGGAAGAGGATCTCGTACGCGCCGGGAGCGAGGGCCAGACCGCGCTGGAGGCACTCGTGGAAGAACTTGGGGTACACGCCGTTCTCGGCGAGTGCTTTGACCTCGTCGAAGTCCGTGGGTTCGGTATCGCCGAAGAACAGCCCGATGAGCGGTCCAACCTGCGGGACGACCGCTGGGAGACCGGCCTCAGAGAAGGCATTGCGCATGCCGGTGGCTAGGCGGGTGGAGATCCGTTCGAGCTCGACGTACGCATCGGCATCGAGCAGTTCGAGGGTGGCGAGGCCGGCGGCGGTCGCCAGAGGGTTACCCGAGAGCGTGCCACCCTGATAGACGCCACCGAGCGGCGAGATGTGTTGCATGACTTCGCGGCTCGCGCCGTAACAGCCGACGGGGAGTCCGCCGCCGATGACCTTGCCGAAGGCCCAAACGTCGGGCTGAATGCCGAACCATTCGGTCGCGCCACCGCGGGCCAAACGGAAACCGGTGATGACCTCGTCGAAGAGCAACATCGCTCCGGCGGCGTCGCAGGCCTCTCGCAATCCTTGGAGGAAACCCTCGCTTGGAGCCACGAGGCCCATGTTGGCCGCTACCGGTTCCACCGCTACGACCGCGACGGAGTCGTCGATTTCGGGCACAACGTTGAACGGCGCAACAACCGTGTCGGCTACCGCGCCGTCTGGCACGCCATCGCATCCCGACAAGCCTTGTTGAGCAACGCCGCTACCGCCCGCTGCGAGAAGCGAATCGGTATGGCCGTGGTAACAACCGGCGAATTTGATGATCGTGTCGCGTCCGGTCGCGCCGCGAGCGAGACGAATAGCCGACATTGCGGCCTCGGTACCCGACGAAGTCAGGCGCAGCATCTCCATGCCCGGGACGCGGTCGCAGATGGCCTCGGCGAGTTCGGCTTCGCGAACCGTTGGTGCGCCGTAGCTCGTTCCAGCGGCGGCGGCCGCGGTGATCGCATCGACGACCTTGGGGTGGGCGTGTCCGAGAATTCCGGGGCCGTAGCTCTGCACGAAGTCGATGTAACGCTTGCCCTCGACATCGGTGATGTAGGGCCCAGACCCGCTCTCCACGAAGTACGGGGTGCCGCCGACCGACCGGAAGGAGCGGACGGGCGAGTTCACGCCCCCGGGCATAACGAGCTTGCTGCGCTCGAAGAGCGCCTCGTTCGTGTGGTCGGCCATGTTGTTAGGACTCCAGTTCTCGTGAAGGAGGATCGATCGCTCGTGGAGGCGACGGCAGGGCGGGTCGAACGCCGCGCAGAACCTCGGCGATACTGCGAGCGAAGTAGGTCAAGATCAGGTCCGCCCCGGCTCGTTTGATCGACACCAACGATTCGAGTGCCGCGGCGGGTCCGTCGATCCATCCGTTCGCTTCAGCCGCTTTGAGCATCGCGTATTCGCCAGACACGTGGTACGCCGCTATCGGAACGTCTACTTCGAGGCGGGCGCGCAAGATGATGTCGAGGTAAGCCATGGCGGGCTTGACCATGATCATGTCGGCGCCCTCCGCGAGATCCGCGTGGATCTCGGCCATCGCCTCCCGACCGTTGCGAGGGTCTTGTTGATAGCCCTTGCGATCGCCGCCATCGGCGATCGTCACGTCGACAGCGTCGCGGAACGGGCCGTAGAAGCTCGACGCGTACTTGGCGGCGTAGGCGAGGATGGCGATGTCGTGGTGCCCGGCTTCGTCGAGCGCTGCACGGATTGCGGCCACTTGGCCGTCCATCATTCCGGAGGGGGCGACGATGTCGGCTCCGGCATCGGCTTGAGCGACCGCGATCTTGCGGTACAGCTCCAGCGTCTTGTCGTTGTCGACCGAACCCTTGCCATCGAGGATTCCGCAATGGCCATGGCTGGTGTACTCGTCCACGCACAGATCGGCGATGAGGACCATCGAATCGCCGAAGCGTTCACGGGCCTGGGTGAGCGCTACTTGGACGATGCCCTCTGGGTCCCACGCGCCAGAACCTTCTTCGTCTTTCGTTGCGGGCACGCCGAAGAAAATGACTCCAGCGATGCCGAGTTGGCGGAGATCTTCGACCTCGTCGAGGGCCGATTCGAGTGTGTGTTGCACCACACCTGGAAGCGACGCGATGGGTTCGGGCTCGTCGATTCCTTCGCGGATGAACAGCGGTGCGATCAGGTCGCTCGTGGACAGCGTCGTCTCGGCGACGAGTTGTCGGAGCGCCTCGGTCCGGCGAAGACGACGAAGACGACGCTCAGGGAAAGCCATAGCTGGAATACTACGGCCATGGAGATCAATGCCGTCACCCTCGCCGTCGCCGATATGGCGGCAGCACTTCGGTTTTACGCCGACACTCTCGGGTTATCCGTCGCCTACGGCGGCGCGGATTCAGAGTTCACGACCCTCGAGCTCGACAGCACGTTTCTGAATCTCTTCATCCACGACGGACCGATCGAGTTCTGGGGTCGTTTCATCGTCCATGTCACCGACCCGGATCAGCTGCACGAGACCATCGTGTCCGCCGTGGCATCAGGCGATCTACCCGAATCGTCCACACCGCACGCGGCGCCCGCCGATGCCCCATGGGGCGAGCGCTACTTCCACGTGCATGACCCCGACGGCCACGAGCTCTCCTTCGCCCGACGGCTATAGGTTCTAGACGCTTTGGTCGTCGCCGTTGTTGGAGAAGTGCGGGACGGTGTCGGAGAGTACGTGGTGATCTTGGGCGTCGTCGACGAACCAGACACCGGCGAGTTCCAGGCCGGTGGTGTCGTCGAGAACGCCGACCTGAACGCTGGTGCGATCTAGGTGATCGTTGCCTTGCCACAACATGTGCGAACCACAGCCCGAGCAAAAGCCGTAACGGCAGTGCTCGAGTTCGTGCCAGCGGAAAAGGTCGTCCGGATCATCGATGGTCAGATCGGTTGTGGCACACCCGCTCGCGGCGACGAAGTTCCCGGTCGCTCGGCGGCAGTTCTCGCAATGACAATGCAGGACCGGACGCATCGGGCCGTCGACTACGAAGCTCACCCGACCACACAGACAGCGGCCGGCGGCGTTCAGCGCTGGCCCCCGAGGAACATTGCCTTGAGGGCCTCAAAGGACTCGATGCAGCGGCCAGCGCCGTGGACCACGCATTCGAGGGGGGTCTCGACGATGTTGACCTCCACTTTGGTCTCGTCGGCAAGGCGGACGTCGAGGCCGCGAAGCATGCCACCGCCGCCCACGAGATGAATTCCCTGGACGATCAGATCCTGCGACAGTTCGGGTGGGGCCTGCGAGATGCACGAGAGCACCGAGTCAACGATTGCGCTCACCGGTTCGTCGATCGCCGTGCGGATCTCTTCGGGGGTAAGCACGATCGTCTTGGGAAGGCCGCTCATAAGTTCGCGACCGCGGACCTCGGCACGAACTTCGTTCGGCGTCGGTGCAGCCGAACCGATGGTCAACTTGATGTCCTCTGCGGTTCGTTCCCCGATTGCGATGCCGTACTCACGTCGAACGAACGCCTGAATCGCTGCGTCGATATCGAACGACCCGACACGGATTGCTTCCAAGGCGACCACGCCGCCGAGCGACAAGATGGCGGACTCTGACGTACCGCCGCCAACATCGACGACCATGTTGCCGAGCGGTTCGTTGATGGGCAGGTTGGCGCCGATTGCGGCGGCGACCGGCTGCTCGATCAGTTGGGCATCGCTCGCACCCGCACGTCGAGCAGCCTCGGTCACGGCTCGGCGTTCGACGGCGGTAATCGCCGAGGGCACGCAGATGACGACGCGAGGTCGGTTGAAACGGCTGACGCCGACGCGCTCGAGCACGAGGCGAATCATTCGCTGGGTGACGTCGAAGTCGGTGATCGCACCCTTGCGAAGCGGACGCACAGCCACGATGTGGCTCGGGGTACGGCCGATCATTTGCCAGGCTTCTGAACCGATCGCCAACACGTCGTTGGTCTGTGAGTTCAGCGCAATGACGGACGGCTCGTTGAGAACGATGCCTTCACCGCGGGCATACACGAGGGTATTTGCCGTCCCGAGGTCGATCGCGAGGTCTCGTGCCATGGGCTACTCGTGTTCCTGGCGAGGCCGCGGTCCCGGACGCGGTCGTGGGCTCGTTTGAACGACCTTGCCCGGGCGGGCGGCGTTCTGACGGTTCGACTTCGCCGGTGTGCTCGTCGAACCCTGAGGGGAGCGGGCTTGGTTTGGCCGTGGTGGCCGTACGTTTGGCGTTTGCGACAGCCCTGACGGCACTACGGGACGACGCTGGCGTCCTCGCTTACGCCCAGAACCGCTGCCTGGCGGAGCGAGTGCGCTCAAGTCACGGCTGAAAGTATCGATCGTGTTCCCAAACTTCTCACGTCGAGGTCGGCTGAGGACCCAGACGATCAGCCCGCCGAGCGCGGACAGCGCGACTGCGCCGAGGAGAAAAAGGACCGGCTCGTTCACTTGCGAACCTCCGGGGCGGGCAGACCTACGTCATCGATTTCGCGGGCGTCGAGTCCCCAACTCTCGCCTTGTGACCACACTTCGCGCTTCCAAATGGGCGCTGTTGCCTTGAGACGATCGATCCCATAACGCGCGGCTTCGAAGGCCACATCACGGTGCGGCGAGCCAGCGACGACCACAACGGTCGATTCCCCAATGGGGACCTCTCCTACCCGATGCATAATGCACACCCTACGAACCTCAGGCCACTTGTCACGGATTTCGGCTACCAATCCTTCGAAACGCTCGATGAGATGTTCCTCGTATGCCTCGTAGGCGAGCATGGATACATCTGGTCGATCTTTGGAGTGATCACGGGCTGTGCCACTAAAGAGAACAACGGCACCACAGTCAGGCTGAACCGTCCATCGATACGCCGTATCGATCGGCGGTTCGGTCTGGGTGATTGCCAGCCAGGTATCTGACTCAGGGCCCTGCATCGACTCCTCCACGACCGACCATCGTACGTGGTTTGGGCGCTCTAACGAATTCGGCGGCCTACCCGCGTCCAGTAGAGGCGTTTGGGTCGGTATTATTACCCTTCGTGGAGGGACCACTAGAAGACTTCGATCCCGAAAGGGATGTAGTGCCGCATGCGCAAGATCGCTTGTGGCGCCACCCAGCCGAGCGCGGCGCGGCACAAGCCGAAGCCAACCTCGCTGCTCGTCGCGCCACGGGCCGTCATTGGCCTTCCCTGATGGTTTCCTTTATCGCCGGCGGTGCCTTGGTCGGTTTGATCTGGTTGGTCCAAGAAGAGCCTCCAGCCACGATCGAGGAATCGACGACCTTCGAGATCGCCGCACCGGAGGCCCCAAACGTCGGCCCGTTGAGCTTCGATGCGTGGGCCGATGAGGTTGCACAGTTGAATCGAGAATCGGTTGTGGGCCTCGCTCTGGGAGGAAATCCACGCCACGAACACGCCCAGGCGATCCGCCTAGACACCAGCGGTTATCTCATCACTTCGGCTCACGCGCTCGAGGGTGTCGAGGAAATCGGTGTGTCGTTGAGCGATGGCAGCCCGACACCTCCAGCTCAAATCCTCGGCTCTGACCCCGTGTCGGGAGTTGCCGTACTCAAGATCAATTCGACCGGGCTCGAACCACCCACGTTCTCGGCCGCCGCCGACGTGGCAGTCCGAGACCGACTAGTGGCACTCGCCCAGACCGCAGAAGACGGCGGAGCGAGCGCACTCGCTGTCGACGTGCTCGCAGATGATCAGGTCACCCCCGCACAAAATGGTGATCTGTTGTCAGGGTTGCTTCGCCTGTCGAACGAACTCGATGACCCGTGGGCAGGAGCAGCGGTTCTCGACGAGAACGGAGGCATCGTCGCGATGACCGTCGCGTCTCGTAACGGCGGCCACTTCGCGGTGCCGATCGATGTCGCCCGAGAGGTCGCCCAACAACTCATCAACAACAACGGCGAGGTCACGCATCGAGCCTGGTTGGGTGTCGAAATGGGTGACCTCAGCGAGGGCATCAAGACCCAACGTGACTTGCTGGGCGGAGTGTTGCTGTCGCGAGTCTGGGATGAAACCCCCGCTGCGCAGGGCGGCCTTCTCGCAGGCGACATCATCGTCGGTGTCGGTGACGCAAACATCCTCGACCCTCTCGATCTCCAACTGCACCTCGGTTCGCTCGCGCCGGGAGAGTCGGTCGACGTGCGCTACTCCCGGGTGAACCTTCCCGAAGCGCGAAGCGGCACCAACGAACTCGATCTGAGCGGTGAGTTCTTCACGACGACGGTCACCGTCGGAGCGCGAAACTCCTAGCTGTCAGTCGGTCACCGGGTGCCGGAACCACGTCGGACAACCCACGAGACCGCGCCCGCTACCCCCACAGCACCTGCTGCGATTGCCGCACCGGCCGCGCCCAGTGCGAGTTCTTGACGTCGTTTAGCGTCGACGCCGTCGAAGCGACTGGGCTGATAGCCAGCCACGTACGCCTCTTCGTTGCTGAATTCCGGTTCCCAGCCGAGCGCCTTGAGTTTGTCGTTTGCGATGACCCACGAGTGCTGCAGATACGGCGTGAGGCCCGGGTGGGTTGCTGCACCGAGACGACGGCGGGCGTCGGACACGGCGGTGATCACCGGTGCGGGAACTCGTAAGGGCGTTTCGGGGACGCCGCGCAACGCGTTGACCTCGGCTACTCGCAACCAGCCGTCGGGGGCCACATTGAAGACGCCTGCGTGGCGTTCGGCCACGAGTAGCTCGACCGCGGCTGCGAAGTCTTCCGCGTGCAGGAACTGCGCTGGAGCGTCGCCATCGCGGTTACGAAGTGCGGCGGAATTTCGAAGGAGCAAGGCGAGCCCGTTCTCTCGCCCTCGGGCCAAGGTTGTAGCGGGGCGGACGATCGTCAACGCACCGCCCGTTTCGGTTGCCCACTGCTCGCCGAGCGCTTCGATCTCGCCACGAACCACGCCGAAGCGGAACTCTGGGTTCGGCCGTATCACGGCGGACTCGGTTAGCGGCACCGGATTGTCGGGCCAGGCCCCGTACACCATCGATGTCGAGGCCAAGAGCACATGTTGCACCCCGGCTCGCGTCGCAGCATCCAGGGCACGTTCAGCGAGCTGCCGATCCGCTTTGGCCGCTCCACCATCGCCCGCGAAACCAGCAGGAGTGGCCGCGAGATGAACTAATGAGTCCCCGGATTGAAGATGCTTGGTCAGGTCATCGGTTTGCAGTTCGAACTGGATAACGCCATCAGAAGACACTCGATCGAGTGCGATGACCTCAATGTTTTGGCGGCCAATCAGCCGATCGGCGACGTGTCGCCCGACCGCCCCACTCGCTCCTGTGACGACGACTCTCATCGGGAATGCGCCGATTGTTGGGAATTGAGCCAGCCCAGCCGTTGTTGCATTCCTCTACCATGCACGGTGTGAGTGATTCCGGTCCATTCGACGATGATGATGTCCCTGAGGGGTTCGACTTCTCCAGCCTCTTTGGAGGCGCTGGAGCAGGTGGTGACCCACAAGCGATGCTGAGCCAATTCATGCAGCTGTTTGGAGGGATGTCTGGCGGTGGTCTCGACCATGCCACCCAGGTCGCTATTTCTGTCGCCACCGGCGGCAAACCCGAGAACAACGTCGACCCTGTCGAACGAATGGCGCTCGAACAACTGGTTCGCGTCGCCGAGCTACAGGTTGGCGAAGCCACCGGATTGCGAACTTCTACCTCAGGGCCATTGACGATCTCGGCGGTCACCAAGACCGATTGGGTCCGCAAGTCCATGCAGGCGTACAAGCCACTGCTCGAGAAGTTGGCCGAGTCGATGTCGCCGCCCGATCTGGGTTCGGAGTACGGCAGCGACCCACAGATGGCGATGTTCCAGCAGCTCATGGGCAGCATGCGGCCGATGATGGTCGGGCTGACATCGGGTTCGATGGTCGGCCATTTGGGAGCTCGCGCTCTTGGCACCTACGACCTTCCGCTGCCCCGCTTGGGCGCAGACGAAATCCTCGTGGTGGCATCCAACCTGAACGATCTTGGCGAGGAGTGGAGCCTCGACCCCGAGGCGCTCAGGCTCTGGCTCGCGCTGAGCGAAGTGACCTTTCACGCCGTCCTGTCGATCTCCCACGTTGGCGAACGCATCGAAGAACTGATCGGGCGATACACGAGCGCATTCGACAACAACCCAGAGTCGATCGCCGAGTCTTTCGGCGATATCGACGCCTCGTCGGGCGACTTTGGGGCCATCCAGCAACAGATCCAAGAGATGTTCGGTGATCCCACCGAGATGTTGCTGTCGATGCGCTCCGAGCAACAACTCGCGATCCTCCCCGAGATCGCAGCGCTGATGGCACCCATCGTTGGCTATGTCGATCACATCATGGATCGCATCGGCGCCTCACTGATCCCGAGCTACCCCCAGATCACCGAGGCGCTGCGTCGGCGCCGGGTAACGACATCGGAATCAGACCGATTTGTCGAACGGCTACTCGGCCTAGAGCTCGACCAAGACCTCTACGACCGCGGCGCTGCCTTTGTCGACGGCGTACACGAGCGAGCCGGAAACGACGGACTCGCCCGCTTGTGGCAGGACCCGGAGTCGCTTCCCACCGCTAACGAGATCGCAGCGCCGGGCCTCTGGCTCTCACGCATGGAAATCGACTTCGAAGTAGAAATCGACCCCGCCGAACTCGCAGCCCTAGACAACTTCCTAGAAAACCCCGAAGAGGAATAGCGACAAAGCGCACCCGCAGTCTGGGATTTATTTGCCTAAAGGTAAATCAATCCCAGAGCCGGTATTGGCCGTCGTCGCCCGGTGAGGCGGGGGGATCGGTCGGGCTGACCCAGACGCCATCGCCAGAGACCTGTGGGCCAAGAGGTGATGACCAGTCAGCGCTGTCGATGGGCCCCACGGGCGCGAGATCGGTATCGTCAGCCCGCCCGGTTTGGACTTGTGGACTGCGCAGTTCCTTAGCCGCATCGAGATCCATTTGGACCAGTGTCGGATCGAGTTGCTCCTCGATCTCTGCGGAAGCGCCATCGAATGGAGCGCCATTGCTCGGAACTCCATTGGCCGGGGACGCGGTAGGCGGGGCTTTCGTTGGGTTAGTTGGCGCTGGATTAGCTGGCGCCGGGCTGGCAGCCTCTGGGTTGGTCGAGTCGCCAGCCGTGGGGGCTACCTCACCGAAGATGGCCATGCGGGACGCCAACGGCTTGAGCCGTTGGACGGCCTTGTTTGAACCGATCTTCTCGACAGCCTCTGGCGGCATTCGGCTTCGAATGGCCTCTGCGAGCCGAGATGACTCCTGCACTCGGTCGGTGCGGCGGCCGAGCTCGTAACTGACTGCGGCAAGCGCCGCAGCGATCGCTACGAGCAACGCGCCGAACTGGATCGGGATTCGAGAGACGACCGCGAGGAACGCACCGAAGGCCCAGAAGAGTTGGAAGCGGCCCTCAAACTTTGCGAACTGACGGCCGTAGTTGGTTCGAGGAGCGTCGCGCTGGACGAGTGCATCGAAACCGAGCTTCGCGGTTGCCGCGGATACGGCAACGCCGAAGGCCAACATCGCGATGCCGGTAATACCGCCACCCCATGCGCCGAGAAAGGCGGTGATGGTGGTCGCCAGCAGCGCGCCAAAGACGATGCGTTCTTCACCGACGCGATCGCGGATCATGGGCGCGTATTTGGCGCCGAGGAAGACCCCTAAACCGGCAGCCAGGCCAGCGACACCGAAATGCCATTGCGGCGGCCCGGGTGTCCCCAAAACGACCGACTCTTCCACTCCTTGCGCGAGCGCAACCGCTGCTCCCATCGGGGCGCCTGGTTCGGCGAGGTCGATCCCGTCTTCACCGGCACGCAAGTGGAAGGCGAGCAAGAACGTCGTGAAGCCCGAGATGCCGCGCATGATCGCGATCGCCGTGGCAGCGAGAACGATATTCGCACCGCGGACCTCTAGGCGCTCGGTGTCGTCGACCGGGTCTGCAGCGACCTGCACCTGAGGAAGTGCGAGCGCGACGACGGCTCCAACGCCAAATATGAAGACCGCCAGGATCGTCGACGCCGCGTTGTTGCCGAAGATTGCGATCAGGATCACGCCGAACGTTCCGCCGACGACCGCGCCGATCGAGCTGATCAAGGCCAGCTTAGAATTCGCTTGGATCAGCTCTTCTTCTCGTGGCACTACGGCCGGCACGAGGGCTGTTCTCGAAACGCCGTAGGCCTTTTGCAGCACGAGCATGGCGAAGGCTTCGGGGAAGAGCAGGAGGCTGTCGATGTGGCGCGCCATGAAGAACGCGAGCAACGCTCGCACAACCAGCGAGCCGATGATCATCCCGCGCCGTCCACCGCGGGCCCGGTCAATCGCAGGGCCGAGCAGCGGAGTGACGATGGCGAACGGTGCGATCGTGAGCACGAGGTACAACGCCACTCGCCAACGGGCATCGGAAGGGTCGATGGAAAAGAAGATCGAACCGGCGAGTGCTACAGCGATACAGCCGTCGCCGATAACCGACAGGGCGTGAACCCGGGCCAGGCGGGTGAACGGTGTGACGATCAGTCCGTTGCCGATGCCAGGGTTCGGGGCAGGCGAAGGTGACTCATCGCCTGAGGAGCGACGCGGTTGGCGTAGCGGAGTCCATCCTTCCGGCTCGGTCATCAATACAGATACTAGAGAACGGTTGTGACCCTAAACAGGTTGGGGCGCTCAGAACCCCAGAAATGTCCGTGAATTGCGTCAAAGATGGCCTTAGAAGACGCCGAGGTGACGCCCGTCGGTGACCGACGTCAAGAAACCCAGCACCCCTTTAGCGCTATCGTGGAGAGTACGCCTGACGACGGCAGAACAAGGGAGAGATTTGGTGCTTGCCCAACTCACCGAAGGTTTCGTGCCGCTCCTAGCTCAAGACGCCCTGTTGCCCGCTCGCAACCAGATGGCGATCTCCTTGGGAGCCCACATCATCCTGGCCTGCTTCGGTGTTTCGATGCCCGCCATGTTGTTCGTGCTGCACCGCAAAGGCGTGAAGGGCGACGCCGACGCACTGGAACTCGCCAAACGCTGGTCGAAGGTCTCGGCGGTCTTGTTCGCTATCGGCGCCGTCTCCGGCACGATCTTGGCCTTCGAGTTGGGTCTCCTATGGCCAGGCCTAATGGAACAGTTCGGTGACGTTGTTGGCCTCGCCTTCACCCTGGAAGGCATCTCGTTCTTTGTCGAAGCGATCTTCCTCGGCATCTACGTCTACGGCTGGGGTCGACTACCGACCAAGACCCACCAGTTCTTGCTCTTGCCGATGATCATCTCCGGAATGACCGGCACGTTCTTCGTGATGTCGGTGAACTCGTGGATGAACGCCCCGACCGGATTCGACATCGTCAATGGCCAGGTCGTCAACATCAACCCGTGGGCGGCCATCTTCAACGACGCGGTGTTCCTCCAGTACCTGCACATGCTGCTGGCCGCCTACATGGTTGCCGCCTTCACCATGGTGTCGGTGTATTCGGTTGGCTGGCTCCGTGGCAGGCGTGATCGTCTGCACCGCCTCGGCATCCTCGTCCCGCTGACTTTCGCCGCGATCGTCACCCCGATCCAACCCATCGTCGGCCACTTCGCTGGTCAGGCAATCGCCGACCGTCAACCGATCAAGTTGGCGGCGATCGAGGGCTTGTCAGAGACCGAGTCGCGAGTGCCGATCATCGTGGGCGGCTTCTTCGACGAGGAAGAGGGCGAAGTCGTGGCTGGCGTCGAGGTGCCGATCCCCGGCCTCGGATCGTTCCTAGCCCAGAACAGCTTCAACGCGGAGATCATCGGACTGAACGATGTTCCCGAAGACGAACAGCCCCCGGTCAACATCGTCCGCTACTCGTTCCAGATCATGGTCGGTATCGGAACCGGTCTGGCGATGTTGGTCACCTACGCTGGGTTCCGCTGGTTTCGAGACAAAGACTCCTTCCTCGACAACAAGTGGATGTTGCGAGCCTTCGCACTGACCGGGGCGGGTGCGATCATCGCCATGGAGACCGGGTGGATCACGACAGAGGTCGGCCGCCAGCCTTGGGTCGTACATGGAATCTTGCGCACCGAAGACGCGGTCACCGACGGCAATTGGGTGTGGTTCACCTTCATCGGGCTAACGGTTATTTACGTCGGCATGTTCGCCGCCGGTTTCGGCGTGTTGCGCTCAATGTCGAAGCGCTGGGCTGCGGGCGAGAAGGATCTCGAGTCTCCCTACGGTCCAGCCCGCATCCAAGAGTTGGTGGCCTGAGTTGTTAGCTGCTGATGCGGTCGCCGCGGTGATGTTCGCCGCGGTGACGCTTTACGCCGTGTTTGCTGGCGCCGACTTCGGCACCGGCCTGTGGGACATCCTTGCCGGTGGGGCGAAGAAGGGTGCCCCGACCAGGCGTCTCATCGACAAAGCCCTCGGCCCGGTGTGGGAGGCAAACCACGTCTGGCTGATCTTCGTGATCGTGTTGTTGTGGTCAGGTTTCCCTCGCCCGTTCGCCACGATCATGCGAGAGCTCGCCATCCCTTTCTGGCTGGTGGGCCTCGGGATCGTGCTGCGCGGCTCGGGCTTCGCCTTCCGCAAGTTCGCACCGACCTTGCTGGCCGCCCGCCTTGCAGGAATCGTGTTCGCCGGGTCGTCGGTATTCACTCCGTTCTTCCTTGGCACAATCGCCGGGGCCATCGCATCGGGACGAGTCGGGGCAGGCATCGAAGACGAGGTGATCTGGCTCTCCTCCACCTCGATCCTGGGCGGACTGCTCGCCACGGGCACCTGTTCGTTCCTCGCCGCCGTCTTCCTCACCGAGGAGGCCGAACGGTTGGGTGACAGCGAACTCACCGAAGACCTGCGAAAGAAGAGCCTCATCTCGGGATCGATCACCGGCGTGATCTCGCTGCTGGGTGTGAGCGTGCTCGCTACCGATGCCCCAACGTTGTTCGACGGCCTGACCGGTCGTGGCGCTCCGGAAATTTTGATCGCCGCGGTTGCCGGCTCGTTCACGATGATCATGTTGGCCCAGGGCTACACCCGCAGCGCCCGCTTCGCTGCGGTGATCGCTGTGGCGACGGTCGTGATCGGGTGGGGGTTCGCCCAGTACCCGTGGCTACTCGTCGACAACGTCACCATCGCAGATGGTGCTGGTCATCCGGCCACGCTCACCGCGCTACTCATCGCCTCGGCAATCGCCGCGGTCGTGATCACCCCCGCACTCATCCTTCTGTACCGCCTAGTGGACACCGACCAACTCGGCCACTAATAGGGATTTGTACGTAAAAACTGACCGTGACGGTCAGTTTTTACGTACAAATCTTTTGCAGAAGGCGGCGATCTCGTCGATGATTTCGTCGCGGTTGGTTTCGTTTACCAGCTCGTGGCGGGCGCCTTCGTAGACGCGGGTGGTCTTGTCGGTGCTGGGCATGGCTTCGACGGCGGCGAGCGATGTTCGGTAGTCGACGTAAGGGTCGTCGTCGCCGTGGCAGAACAGCACCGGCATGGTGAGCTCATCTATGTCGGCCTGGAACTGGTCGAGGGCGATCATCTCGGCCTCGAGGAGTGGACGTTTGTACTTGCCGCGGTAGATGAGCGGGTCGGTGGCATAGGACTCCACCGTGGCTGGGTCGCGCGACATGCCATCGAAGTCGGTGCTCGCAGGTGGAAGGTCGGGAGCGGCGAGCGCTTCACGGGCCCAGGTCCAGTCGCCGATCACCGCGCCGAGCAGCCCGATGCCGGCCACATCATCGGGGTAGGTCTGGGCGAATCGGGAGGTGAGCAACCCACCCATCGAATGCCCGATCATGACGACCGGCAAGCCTGGGTGATCGTCGGTGGCGATGTCGACGAGCCTTCGGAGGTCGCTGACCACCTCGCCAAAGTCGTTGATCAGTGCCCGTTCGCCGTCGCTATGGCCGTGGCCCATGTGGTCCTGGCCGTATACGGCCGCACCGTCGGCGACGAGGCGCTCCGCAACGTGGGCATAGCGGGCGGCGTACTCGGCGTAGCCATGCACGATGACAACGATGCGCGTCAGCTCACCCGCCGGCTCCCACTTCTCGAAATGCACCGCTCCAACGGATCCATCAAAGCTCGGCATCGTTAGGTCTCCTGTTCATGGATGGCGGCGAGGACTCGGCTCGGAGTCAGTGGGAACTCATCAAACCAAATGCCGGTCGCGTCGTGCACTGCAGCAATCACCGCAGGGGCGTAGGAGATGTAGGGCATTTCGGCGACGCCCCGAGCGCCCCACGGCCCCAGCGGATCGCCGAGTTCGAGCACGACGCTCTCCACATGTTCTGGCACGTCGCCGATCCCTGGGATCAGGTAACCGCTGAAACGCGGGTTCACGATCCGGCCGTCCTCAACGATTAGGTTCTCGCTCAATACGTACCCGTGGGCCTGCACGATGGCGCCCTCGATCTGGCCTCTCACGAGCTGTGGGTTAATCGCCTTGCCCACATCGTGAACGCTCGTGACCCGGTCAACTCGGATATGGCCTGTGCCCAGATCGACGCTGACCTCTACGGCTTGGGCCATGTAGCCGTAAGAGAAGTTAGGTTGCCCGGCGCCGGTGTCGGGGTCGAGCGCTTCGGTCGGCGGTGGGGTGTAGCGGAAGGTTCCGATGGCGGGCCGTTGGCCGTCTCGCCACGCCTTCTCCGCTTCTTCGGCTGCACCGAGCACGGAGTTTCCTGCCATGAAGGTCATGCGTGATGCGGACACCGACCCCGAATCCGCAACGGGCGCGGAGGTATCGGAGAAGTGGCCGCGGACGTTCTCGATCGGCACGCCGGTTGCGTCAGCGACCATCTGGCGTAGCGCCTGGTGCACGCCCTGCCCGACCTCGGCGGCCCCGTGGTAGAGATCGGCTGACTCGGGAACGTCGGCGCCGTCGGCCCCATGCAGTTGGATCTCGGCCTCGCACCGCTCGGGGAACCCGAAGCTGAATCCCACGTTCTTGAATCCGGAGGCGAACCCCCGGCCTCGCTTCACGTCGTCTGGAGCGGCGGGCAGCGTTGCCACCGGCGCGAACGGTTTCGCCGGGAACATGTCGCCCTGCATCTGCGCTCGCTCCGCGCACGTGTCGATGACGTCGCGGATGGTGACGCCTTCGGGCACAACCGCTTGGGTCAGCCCAAGGCTGCCTTCGACAAGCGCGTTCTTCCGACGAACCTCGACCGCACCCATGCCGAGCGCCTCAGCGAGCTTGTTCATCTGCATCTCGGCGACGAAGGCACCCTGTGGGCCACCAAAGCCGCGGAACGCTCCGCCGGGCACCGTGTTGGTGTAGATCGCTGTGCTGTCGATGTGTGCGTTGGGAACCTCGTAGGGGCCAGCCACGCTGAGGTGAGCGTTGCCCAGCACCTTGTTCGACGTGTAGTTGTAGGCGCCAGCGTCGAGGAGCACCTCGGCCTCGACGGCGGTGATCGTGCCGTTCGTGGTGGCGCCGAGCTTCGCATGGATTGTGGCCCGGTGACGTTTGTGGTGACCGACGATCGATTCCTCACGAGACCAGGTGCAATGCACCGGCCGGTCGATGCCGAGCGCATGCACCTTGCGGGCGGCGAGCGCGAGCACGATCTGGAGGCTCATGTCCTCTTTGCCGCCGAACGCTCCACCGATGGCCGAGTAGACGATGCGAACCTGAGCTGGGTCAACGTCGAGCGCGTGGGCGACCTGTTGCTGGTCTTCCCACGCCCACTGGCCGCCGGTTTCGACAGTGACGACTCCGTCCTCGATCCATGCGGTTGCCGATTCGGTCTGGAGGAATGCGTGCTCTTGATGTGGGAGTTCGTAGGTTCCCTCGACCACCACTTCGGCGTCGGCCCACCCCGCAGCCATGTCACCCTTGCGGATCTTCAACTGGTGATAGCTGTTGCTGGCGAGCTCGCCGTGAACGAGGGTGTCGTCGGTACGAGCTTGGGCGACGTTCTCGACGATCGGCAACGGCTCCCACTCGATGTCGAGCAGTGTCGCCGCGTGACGCGCTTGTTCGTCGCTTTCGGCCACGATGACCGCCACGTGGTCGGCTTCCCACCGGCTGATCGTCGGATCGACTGCGCTCACTCCGGTGTGTTCCAGGCCGAGCAGAACCGGCTGGTCAAACATGGTCAGCCCGTACTCGTTCACGGGGACATCGGCGGCGGTCACGATGGTGATCACGCCGGGCGCTGACTCCGCGGCGCTGGTGTTCATGGCGATCATTCGTGCGTGGGACTGACCCGAGAACACGGTTACTGCGAACAGCGCATCAGCGGGAACATCGTCGCCCGCATAGCGAGTAGCGCCCGTGACCTTGTCGTTGGCGTCGAAGCGGCTGGTCGATGCTCCGACGCTCATGAGCCTGCACCCTTGCGTTGCGTCGAGGCGGCGTTGCGAACAGCTTGGGTGATCGGGTAGTAGCCGGTGCAGCGGCAGAGGTTCCCGCCGAGACCTTGCGCGATCTGGTCGTCGGTTGGGTCTGGGGTGGCCGCGAGCAACCGTTCGACGGCCATCACGAAACCGGGGATGCAATAGCCGCACTGCACCGCGAATTCATCGACGAACGCCTCCTGTACACAATGAAGCGCATCGGAGTCGGCGAGCCCTTCCACGGTCACCACGTGCGCACCGTCGGCTTGGGCGGCAGGCACCAAGCACGACATGACGGCCGCGCCGTCGAGGTTCACCGTGCACGCCCCGCACTCCCCCTCGGCACAGCCCTCTTTGGTTCCCCAGAATCCCGAGCTCTCGGTCGTCTGCTCTCGAAGCCAGTCGAGGAGAGTTCGGCTGGCTCCTCCACTGCCGCGCAATGGCTCTCCGTTAACGGTCACTGCTATTGCGGTTTCGTCGGTGACCATCGGTTGGGTCGGCTTCACCGCGTGATCGGGAGTGGCCCGAAGCGTCGGGGGTGCAGCTGACCATGTCGCCGCTTCAGCGCCACTCGCAAGGGCCTGCAGCGCACGCTGTACGACGGACTCGACAACGCTGGTCCGGTACTCGCTCGTCCCTCGACCATCGGAGATTGGCGAAACCGCGCTGGCCGCCGCCGAAGACGCTGCGGCAATCGCGTCTTGGGTGAGCGGGGAGCCGACGAGCACCTCAGCGAACTCGTCGATCATCACGACGGTTGGCGCCACGCTGCCGAGCGCCAACCGGGCCGAGGTCACCACGTCGCCGTCGAAGCCGAGAACCAAACCACCATGCACGACGGAGATCGCTTGGTTCTTTCGAAGACCAACCTTGAACCACAGTCCGCGCCGCTCGACGCTCAGCTTCGGCACGTCGATGGCGGCGATGAGCTCGCCCGAACGGAGATCCGTCTCGCGGAATCCGGTGAAGAACTCCGCGACCGGAACGACCCGGGTGGTCATCGAGCCGTCTGCGTCGAGGGACGCGAGTTCGAGACTTGCGTCCAGCGCCATGAGCGCGCTGATGGTGTCATTGGCCGGGCTAGCCGTCACGAGGTTCCCGGCGACGGTGGCTCGGTTCCGTAGCTGTGGCGAACCGACTTCGAGACAGGCTTGGGCCAAGGGCAGCGCCGAACCAACGCACCGGGCATCGTCCACCACTTGGGAATGTGTGACCCCGCCACCGAGGCGAAGGCTGTCAGCAGACTCGGTGATCATGGCGAACCCGTTGATCGAAGTGAGGTCGACAACGGTTGCCGAATCGGCTTGTTCGCTACGAGCAAACTCCAACAGCAGGTCGGTTCCGCCGGCGATCGGTCGACGGGAAGGTTCTGCGGCCAGCGCCACAAGCGCGTCATGGAGGGTTACTGGACGAACGACTTCGGAGATTGCCCGCCCACTGCGCTGCACCTCGTGGACGCGGAACCCTTCGCTCATCGCTTCAGTCTGTCACCCGGCCGGTCGACCAGGCCGTCTTGCAGGCAGCAGGTTTGCTTCCGTCGAGACACGGGCAGTCGCTAAATGGTCTCGTTCCAGAGCACCGCGCCGGTGCCGTTGTCGATCGCGACTATGGAGACCGTCGTCGTCACGTACGCAATACCGGCGGCCGACGACACATCGAACCCGCTCGTGCGGCCGACATCGGTGGTCCATATCGGTTGGCCGGTCTCGGGATCGAGACGAGAAACCATCGACCCGTCTCGTTGCCATACCGAGCCACCCTCGGCCACCACATCTTCTAGGTTCGCAACCGACGATCGCCAGATGACCTCTCGAGTGGTCAGGTCGAACCCGATGAGTTCGTCGTAGGCAATGAACAGGGCCACGTCACTCATCGAGCCGAGCGGGGTGCCGAGTCCATCGGCTTGTCGAAAGACCTCAGTGCCCTCCCGGTCGAGGATGATGAGGTTGGCCTGCACGCCACCGGTCACCGTGAGGTCACCAACACGAATAGCCCCGTCGAGTCCAGTCACCTGATCATCGATTCCGTCGTCGATCGGTTCAAGCGAGCGCACCTCGCCGGTGTCGGCTTCTATGACCGCGAGCAGGTGGCCGCCATCGACAGCGGGATCGAAGGTAACCAGGTGCAAGACCTCGTCATGGAGAACCGGTTCGGTACAGGGAACCTCGGTAGCCCACCGTTCGACGCCCGAGGGCACCTCAACGGCTACCAACGTGGCGATCTCCTCGTCCCCGCGGCACAGATAGACCACACCCTCCGATGCTCCCACAACGCTCCCGCCAGCTCGCCAAACAACAGCACCTGACAGAGAGTCGAAGACCACGGCGTCTGCGTTGTCTTGAGCGGCTAGGAAGACCTGATCATCACCCCCTGCAGCTCGAAACCGCGGGAAGGAGCCAAGCTCAATAGCGGCGGGAAATCGCGTTCCCACTGAATCGAAACGGATCACCTCCGGATCGTCGAAATTGCCGCGTACGACCAACGCTCCGCCGGCGATGGCTTGGACCTCCGGAATGATTCCCCCGAACCGAGACTCGAGATCGAGACAGTCGTCTTGACCGCATCCCACTAGAGCCCTACCACCGAGCGGTTCCGTCAGCTCGATCGACAGACGCTCCTGTGCGCCATCGTCCGTGCAGCTACTCGGAGCGATTCGACGCCACAGGTTGGCGGTGATCTCGACCCGGTCGTCGGTCTCAACAACTTCCCACGAGTCGAACCGTGTGCAGTCGGAGGCCACGCCGCCGAAGAAGGTGGAGACCTCGAGCGTGCGACCGTCAGCGCTTACACCGTCGACGGTCCAATCATTCGGACTCACCCGACCGCCATCGGTTCGCACGCCCAAGACAGCCAGCAATACGACGACACCGAGAGCCAACACTCCCAACACGCCCACCGTCCGCTTCATAGCCGTCCTCTACGATCGCTCGTTTCGATCTTGCCACATCCACCTGAGCCAGCAGTGGCGCCTACGCCAGCAGAGCGACGCAGAGTTCGCGGGTTTCGTCGTCGATCGGGAAGTAGCTCTCGATCCGCAACTCATCGAGGGTCACGTTCTGGGGGGCGTTGAATTCGGTCATCGTCGTCAAGAACCGAAGGCCAATATCCCCTGATCGAAACTCAAGACCCAACATCGGATCATCCGGCGCACTTGGATCGGGCTGGCGCCAATCGGCTGGCAGGCCATGGGTGTTCGTGAGCTCCTCGAGAAGGGCGGCCATCTCGATGTCGTGAGGGCGCTGGAGCACCTCTCGTTGGAACCGGCGCAGAACGGTTCGCGCTGTTACCTCCCAATCGCCGATCATGGCTCGGTTAGCGGGATCGAACAGAAGGCGCAGCACGTTGACCTCACTAGGAGCGTGCCCGGCTAGGTCGACATCGGCCAACGCGAACAGCATGGTGCCAGCTCGATTTGTTCGCAGCACGTTGTAGAGCCGATCGACGAC
>CAZTDG010000005.1:0-32396 GCA_964612655.1 uncultured Acidimicrobiales bacterium
TCGCGCTGAAGGCTAATCATGCCGAGCTCGTGAGTCCACGAGATGAGGACCTCGTCACCCTCCACTACGGCCGTGCAGGTTCCCGTTGGAGCCGCTGCCCTACCGAAGGACTGACCATCGACACAATCGGTTCGCACCGAGGTAGGCCAGTCAGAGTCAGCGCCGAGCCAGCGAACGTTGCCGAACTCTGCGTAGTTGCTGCCACCGGGGATACGGATGAGGTCCTCTTGGACCGTGCATACAAATTGGTGCTGCGAACGAAGTTCGGCGAACTCTGATGCAGCGATGTTGATTCGACCCGAGTCAACATCGGTGAATTGAGTGATCGTCGCAGTCTCGTAACCGAGCGTCGAGAGCAACCGGGACATGTCGGTCAGGCGACCTTGGGTAAACCCGGGAGTACAACACGTACTTTGGTCGTAGATCAGACCGGCAACCGAACCTTCGCCCTCGAGCACTGCGGCGAGGAAGTGTGGGTTCTGAACCGCGTCACGGACACGATCATCATCATTTGGAAGGCTGTCCTTCCAGTCGGCCCAGTCATAGGGGGCAGGAAGTCGGAAGATCAACTGAACTTGATCGATCCACTCGCCACCATGACGGTTGACGAGTTCTTCAATGAGCGGACCGCCACCACTAGGCCCCGTAAGGTCCCAGCTCTGGGTTGCCTCGTCATAGGAACCATCAGCCCACATGTATCCGAGTAGACGCGCGGTATCGTTCGTCGTCGGATCAGGGGTGTCGGCGTTCAGCGTGCCCATCACGCCCACCGCTACTAATCCAATCGCTAGTGCCGCAATGGCACCTCCGATGGTCGCCCATCGCTTGAAGTTCGAAAACATGCTGCTCTTTCGGTGTTCGATCCGCGCTTCGCCTCAAGCCATTATGCACCTATCTCACTGGCCATGACTAGGTCGGGCGGATAATCGCGCGCTAGGAGGTCAAACCCACACGTTAGGTAATTAGGCCTAAACCAGCGACCGTGTCGCGTTCAGCTACCAATTCGCTGGTCGATGCAGCGATTTTCGTTTGCGAGAACTCGTTGAGCTCTAGGCCTTGCACGATCGAGTATTCGCCGTTCGAAACCGTGCATGGGAACGAGGTGATGATTCCCTCGGGCGCTCCGTAGCTGCCGTCCGACGGGATCGCCATCGATACCCAGTCCCCTTCGGGAGTTCCAAGCGCCCAATCATGCATGTGATCGATCGCCGCGTTGGCAGCCGAAGCTGCAGATGACGATCCGCGAGCCTTAATGATTGCGGCGCCGCGCTTTTGCACGGTCGGGATGAAATCGTTCTCCATCCAGTCAGCGTCGTTGACCAACTCGGCGGCGCTCTGTCCATTCACCTTGGCGTGGAACAGGTCGGGATACTGCGTTGCTGAGTGATTGCCCCAGATGGTCATGTTCGTGATGTCGTTGATCGACGTGTTCGTCTTTTGGGCAACCTGTGTCATGGCTCGGTTGTGGTCCAAGCGGGTCATTGCCGTGAACTGCTTTGGATCGAGATCCGGCGCAGCCGCCTGCGCGATCAGCGCGTTGGTGTTGGCTGGGTTTCCAACGACGAGCACCTTGACGTCGCGGCTCGCGTTGTCGTTGATCGCCTTGCCTTGAGGTCCGAAGATTCCGCCGTTGGCCTCGAGGAGGTCGGCTCGTTCCATGCCGTCCTTGCGGGGCATGGCACCGACGAGCAACGCATAGTCAGCGTCGCCGAATGCCACGTTGGCATCGTCGCTCTTGACCATGCCAGCGAGAAGCGGAAATGCGCAGTCATCGAGTTCCATCGCGACGCCGTCAAGGGCACCGAGGGCTGGGGTGATCTCCAACATCTGGAGAATGACCGGCTGGTCCTGGCCGAGCATTTCACCGCTAGCGATTCGAAAGAGCAGGCTGTAGCCGATTTGGCCAGCGGCTCCGGTTACAGCGACGCGTACGGGACTCTTCACAATTGCTCCTTAGATGGCGAAGTGCAGCTAAGGATACCGCTTCCACCGCACCCAGCGCGACGGATTGCGGCGGTGTTACGTCGGCGTCTATCAGTACTGACTTACCCAGCGATCTTGTTGAGGTACCCCGTCTTGATCAGCCCAAATAGGAGGCCGACAGCGCTGACGGTACCCAAGATCCATGGGACACCTTGGTTGTCGAAAGGCAAAACGTTGCCGATGATGCCGCCGACGAACATGCCAGCCATACCAAGGCCGACGGTCCACGGAATCGAGATGTTCTGCTCACCGGGCACGATGGCACGAGCCACAAATCCGATGATGCCGCCTGCGATTAACAGAAAGATGAAACCAATAATGCCCATGGGGGCCTCCTTCGTAAGGTCAGCACGACCTGTTGCAGCCCGTAGAACGTGCAGCGGGGTCAGCATATTCCGAAACGGCAACTGAGGTCTGGATCTGTAGGCCACCGATCCAGACATCACAAATTTGCTCGCACCTATGGAGGCCCGCCTCGTGCGATGCTCAGGCCGACTGCGTGTTGCCCACCCAATCGGCGTGGAGCGCCGAGTAGACGCCACCGACGGCCAACAGCTCGCTATGGGAGCCGCGTTCGACGATTTGACCTCGATCCATCACGACTATGAGATCGGCTCGTTCGGCCGTCGACAGGCGATGCGCGATCGAAATCGTCGTTCGCCCTTCGCTCAAACGTTCGAGGGCTTCGGCCATTCGGACTTCTGTCTCGGGGTCGACCGCGCTCGTGGCCTCATCGAGAATGAGTAACCCGGCGTCTGCCAACTGGGCTCGAATGAGCGCCACCAGCTGGCGTTCGCCAACAGAAATCCCCTCGCCCCGCTCCCCTGCTGGAGTGTCGAGCCCGTCGGGCATCGTCGAAATCCACTCGTCGAGGCCGAGGGTTCGCACCGCCCGCTCAATGTCGGCATCGCTAGCATTCGGGCGACCAAAGCGAATGTTCTCTCGCAGCGTCTCATCGAACAAGAACCCGTCCTGGGGAACCATTCGCACCACGTCGTTTCGGCTGCGCTGGTTCACGGTGGCAAGATCGACTCCGCCAACGCGAACCACTCCCTTGGTCGGGTCGGCCAAGCGCGCTAACAACAACGCCATCGTGGACTTACCGCTGCCGGTCTCGCCTACGACGGCCACGGACTGGCCCGCAGCGATGTCGAGCGAGATGTCGTGGAGAACAACCCCGCCGGTGCGATAAGAGAACTCGATGTTGTCGAGTTGTACTGACGGGGCACCTGTCGCCAGATCGACCCCCGACTCCGATTCGACCAAGTCGATCTCGATGTCGTGCATTTGCATGATCTTCCACCAGCCCGCCAGTGCGGTCTGGGTCTGATCGAGTACTTCGCCGAGCTGGGTGATTGGCTGGGTGAGCAGGGTAGCCAGGAACACAAAGCCGGTCGCTTCACCCACGGTCAAGGTGTCGGGGCCGAGCCAAATACTGACCAGGACAACCGCTCCGGTCGTGAGCCCACCGAAGAAGTCCATCGTCGGGCCGAGCAAGGAGAAGAACTTGTGGGCGTTGATCTGGGAATCGACCAGATCCCAGTTGCCCTCTTCCAGTCGCTCACCGACCCGTTCTTCGTAGCCGTAGGCACGAATCGTCGGAGCCCCAGAAATGGCCTCCGATGTGCGACCGATCATCTCGCCGGTGGCGGAGCGGACGATGTTGTAGGCCCGCAGCTGACGGCGCTGAATGTTGCGAAGGATTGGAAGCAGCGGCAAGTAGATCGCGAGCGTCACCAAAGTCAGCTGCCAGCTGTAAACGGCCATGACCACAACGGTGCCAATGATGAGAGCCACGCTCACGATCCAATTCAACGCCCCCCATTGGGCGAACTGGGTCAACGTCTCGACGTCGCTGGTGACTCGAGCGGTGAGCACGCCTTTCCTCTGCGACGTGTGCTCGGCGATGCTCAAGCGTTGGATATGAGCAAACGTGCGCACTCGCAGGGCGAGGAGGGTGTTCTCGGCGGTAACGACGACCCGTCGGAAGGTAACGACGGTGAGCGCGTAGATCACCAACACCAACACCACCGCGGCGATGGCGGCATTGGTGACGAAACCGATGTCGACCTGCCCTTCGACAAACCCACCATCGATGGCTTGCTGAACGAGCACCGGAAGCACCAGCCGCGCGAGCGCAGAGAAAAGGGCAAAGGACACCGTGACGCCGATGCCCTTTCGCAGCTCGGGACTTTCCCGAAATCCGCGTCGCAGGATCTTGAGGGCGGGCGGCTGCTCCTCAGCGAGGAGTTCCGGGGCGGTCATCGCGCCTCCCGATCGGCTTCGTATGCCTCGGCCAGAGCTCGGTATCCCGCATGATCCAAGAGCTCCTCATGGGAACCCGACGCGGCGATCCGTCCATTCTCTAAGTACACGACTCGGTCGGCCAACAGGATCGTCGAGAGCCGATGCGCGACCATGATCACCGTCATTGGATGCGCATCGAGCCCTCTCAAGATCTCGGCCTCGATCGTCGGGTCGACTGCACTGGTGGCATCGTCCAACAACAACAGCGATGGTTTGCGAAACAGGGCACGTGCCAGAGCAACCCGCTGGCGTTGACCACCCGAGAGGGTCACGCCACGCTCGCCGACGACGGTGTCATAGCCCTGTGGCGTTTCGTTGATGAACCCGTCAGCACGACTCAACTCGGCTGCAACGAGCGGGGAACCGTCCTCGCCCATGGTGATGTTCTCTGCGATCGACTGGGCGAAGAGGAAACTCTCTTGGAAGACCATCCCGAGCCGCTTGGGCAAGGCCCCAGGGGCGAGGTCGGCGGTTGATACCCCAGCCACGGAAATAGTGCCGCTGTCTGGCGGGATCAACCCGGTAGCGATCTCGAGCAGGGTGGTCTTGCCAGAACCGGTCGCGCCGACCAACGCCACCCGCTCCCCGGCAGCGACCTGTAGGTCCAGACCGTCGAGGACGACTAACTCGCCGTGCGAGAACGACACATCTGACATCGTCAGCGTCATCGGCCCTTCGGGGAGTGAGTCGACCGAACCGGCCCGACGGGCAGGAGGCTCAACGTCGAGGACTCGATCGACACGATCAAGAGCCACCACTGAGGCGGGCATCGACTGCAGAAAGAAGCCGACGATTCGAATCGGGAGTCCCAGAACCGTGAACAACGACATCGCGCCCACGACCTCGCCGACGCTCACGTCGCCCGCGTCGACGAGCCGAGCGCCGATGATCAACAACGCGATCACGCCGAGGTTTGGCAGCACCGAAAGCAGCGGCTCAAAGACGGCACGTAGGAAGCCAACTTCGAGGCGCTTGGCTCGGAGCGCGGAGGACTGGGTTTCCAGTCGGTCGATCTCGTCATCGGTTCGACCAAGGGTCTTGACGACCATGACCCCCTCAAAGCTCTCATGGGCAACGCCGGTTACTTCCGCGACGGCTTGTTGCACCTCGGCCGCCGGACGTGCAACGCGGCGCGAATAGAACTGATTGATCACGAACAGAAACGGCAGCACCACTAGCGCCACGAGTCCGAAGGCCCAATGGACCAACACCAAGTTGATCACCGACAGGACGGCCAAGAGCACGACAGCCACCGCGAACGCGAGTGGGCGAAGCATGATGCCGGCAACGACGAGATCGTTGTCGGCGTGAGCGATCAACTCGCCGGTGGGTGTCGAACGATGGAACGACAATGGCAGGTCCAGATATTGACGGTAGATCTGCGATCGCCAGGTGCCCTTGGTTCGAGACTCCGCCATTGAGAGGAAGTAGCGGCGGGTGACCGCGCCGATGCCTTGGACGATCGCGATGATCATGATGATGGCGAAGCCTGCCCACAAACGACCGCTCGTTACCCCGTCGCCTTCGAGTCCTGGCGTGATGATGTTGTCGGTAATCCAACCAATCGCCCGGCTCAGCGCAATGATCGTGATCGCGAACAGCGAAGCCCCGACGAGCGCGATCGCATGGGGCACCGGATGCGCACGGAGGCTACGAACGATGAGCCGCAGCCCTCGTCGAAAGATCGACGCCTCGGTTTCGTGAGATTTGTACACCGAAAACGACGGTATCGGTCTCTACGCGTTCACAAATCCTTGAACGCAAGATTCCTGAGGTGTTTGGCTAGCTAGCCGTTTGCGCGTTCTGCTGCTTCGACGGTGTTGCGCAACAGCATGGCGACCGTGAGCGGCCCGACACCCCCGAGACGAGGGGTGATCCAGCTCGCGACCTCGGCGACATCTTCGTTCACGTCGGGGAGCAACTTCTTGCCTTCCCAGCTGATGCCACCGCTCACTACGACTGCGCCTGGCTTGACCATGTCTTTAGTGATGGTTCCTGGGCGACCGACCGCGGCGATCACGATGTCTGCTTCTTTGGTGAACTCCGAAATGTCGTCCACCCCGGTGTGCACGACGGTGGTAGCGGCGTTCGCACCTTGGTTCTTGGTCGTCATGAGCAGCGCCATCGGCCGACCGAGCGTCGTTCCGCGACCGACGACAACGACGTGCTTGCCCTTGACGTCGATCTCGTAGAACTTCAACATCTCGACGATGCCCGCTGGTGTGCCCGGAAGCGGGCCGTCTTCCATCAGCACCAACTTGCCGAGATTCTCTGGGTGGAGCCCGTCAGCGTCCTTCGATGGGTCGATCAGCGCGAGCGCCTCGGCAGCATCGAAGCCGTCGGGCAGCGGCAGTTGGAGAATGTAGCCGTGCACCGTGGGGTCGGCGTTGAACTCTTCGAGTGCCGCGATTAGGGCAGGTTGTCCAGCATCTGCGTCGATCGCTTTGTGATGCGAAACGAGTCCCACCGCTTCACAGGTCTCGTGCTTCTTCTTGACATAGCTCGCCGATGGACCGTCGTCGCCGACCAGGATTGTCCCGAGCCCAACCTGGATTCCCTTACCGGCAAGAGCCTCGGCTCGGCTCCGGACATCGTCGAGGATCGCTTCGGCTACGGGGCCGCCTGCAAGAAACTGTGCACTCATGCCCCGGAATCTAGTGCCAGCTTTTACCAAGGCTACTAACCGGACGTCGATTCGTCGGCGACTAGGGTCGTGGTGTGTTCCCGTTCAAAGATGAGAACCCGACGATGCGTACGCCGATCGTGACGATCCTGTTGATGATCGCCAACATCGCCGTTTACTTCTTGGTCCAACCCTTGGAGATCAACGCCGGGACCGACTTCACGTTCGCTACGGCGGCGATCCCCGAGGAAATCACTACGGGTGAACCGCTGTCGGAGATCGAAATCTGCCAGCTATTGGCGCCCAATGCCACCGCGTCCGCAGCGATCCCCGGGCTAGAGCAAACATGTGCTGCGCCCACCGAAGCCGCACGTTTCCCCGAGAAGAACGTGTTCTTGGCCGCACTCTCGTCGATGTTTCTCCATGGTGGGCTCTTGCACCTCGGCGGCAACATGTTGTTCCTGTGGGTGTTCGGCAACAACATCGAGGATCACGTTGGGCGTTTCAAGTACTTGGTCTTTTACCTCGTCGCTGGCGTGGTCGCCACCATCGCACATATCGCTGGCGACCCCGACTCGATCATTCCCGTCGTGGGTGCATCTGGCGCGGTCGCTGGGGTGATGGGCGCGTACCTCGTGTGGTTCCCGTGGGCGCAGATCAAAACGCTCATATTCATCATCCCGGCCAACCTCAAGGCATGGATAATTCTCGCCTTCTGGTTTGTCAGCCAGTTCTTCATCTCTCCGAGCGATGGCGTGGCATGGCTCGCCCATGTCGGGGGCTTCGTCTTCGGCGCGGCCATCGCAGCCTTAGCGCGTGGAAGCGAAGGTTTTCGCCGTCAGCTATGGGAACATAAGTACATGACGTTGAATCCCGATGCGGCGACAGGCGCGTGGGACCCGCGCTTCGGCGGACGAGAAGTTCCCGTTGACGGCGGCACCCCGAGCTGGCATCCCGGATCATGACCTCGAAGTTCTGGCCGATCTCGGCGGTAATCGCGATCATCGCGGCCGTCCTACTCACGTGGCAGGTCGGCGCCCGCACCGGCGAGGAAACCTTCCTCTGCCCCGACCTTGGCGAGTGTGTGCTCGCTTCTGGATTGGCGTCCGCGCTGACCGGTATGGCGATCACCGGTCCCTTCATCGCCCTCCTTGGAGCTGCCTGGTCACGTCGACTCCATAACAACGGACGTCTCGGGCCGTTCAGCTACCGAGCCATCCCCGACAGCGAACAAATCGTCGAGGTGCTCACCGTTCTGCTCGCCGGACTCTTCACGTACTGGTTCGTCCGCAATGGACCATCGATCGAGCTGGCCCGACCGGTCGACATCGGCGCACCCAATACGTGGGCGCTCGATATTCGCAACGTGCGTCGCCCCGCCGGAACCCCAGAGGTCAACTCGGTGCCCTCTCGACTGAGCTGGTTCATCATCGGATCGGTGCTCTTCGCTCCCTTCGCCGGCAGCTTTGGCGCAATGCTCGGACGCGAGTTCTACGGGAGACGCCGCCGAAAGGCGCAGCGTCAAGACGACGAAGCTGTCGAAACCGACGACGATGAGATTGTCATATCCGCGGAGAGCGACGACTCGATCATCGACCTCAGCGACAAGTCCACCCGCGAAGGCAAATTCGGTTTCAACATCGACGAAGTCGAGTAGCCGAGACCCTCTGCAGCTCGGGAGTTTCGGACGGTTTAGATTGCGTCGATGATCGCGTTGAGCGTGGCGCTCGGACGCATTGCGGCGCTAGCGAGTGCTCGGTCCGGCGCGTAGTAGCCACCGATGTCCATCGCTACCCCTTGGGCATCGATCAACTCTTCGGAGATCGCAGCCTCAGCATCGGCCATCGCTGCGGCAACCGGAGCAAAGGCCGCTGCCAGATCCGCGTCGTCGCCTTGCGCTGCGAGCGCTTCGGCCCAGAACATGGCGAGGTAGAACTGGCTGCCGCGGTTGTCGATCTCGTTGACCTTACGGCTCGGCGACTTGCCCTCGATGAGGAGCTTCTCGGTGGCTGCGTCGAGCGCGTCGCCCAACACCTTGGCCTTCGGGTTGCCGTTCACTTCGGCGAGGTGGCCGAACGAAACCGCCAATGCGAGGAACTCACCAAGTGAGTCCCAGCGAAGGTGGTTTTCCTTTTCGAACTGCTGGACGTGCTTTGGCGCCGAACCGCCAGCACCGGTTTCGAAGAGTCCGCCACCGTTCATCAACGGAACGATGGAAAGCATCTTTGCGCTGGTGCCGACCTCGAGAATCGGGAAGAGGTCGGTGTTGTAATCACGCAGGACGTTGCCGGTAACCGAAATGGTGTTCTCGCCTGCCTTGATGCGTTCGAGCGAGCGAGCGGTGGCATCGGCGACGTTTGCGATCGTGATGTCGAGACCGTCGGTGTCGTGGTCGCCCAGGTACTGGTTGACCTTTTCGATGAGCTGCGCGTCGTGGGCGCGAGTCTCGTCGAGCCAGAAGATCGCTGGCCATCCGGTCGCGCGAGCTCGGTTGACCGCCAGCTTCACCCAATCCTGAATCGGTGCGTCCTTAACCTGGCACATACGCCATACGTCGCCAGCTTCGACCTGGTGTTCGAACACCGAGTCACCAGCACCGTTGACAACGCGGACCGAACCGTCGGACTCGATCTCAAAGGTCTTGTCGTGCGAGCCGTACTCTTCGGCCTTTTGGGCCATGAGCCCGACGTTGGGGACCGTTCCCATCGTGGTCGGGTCGAATGCGCCGTTTGCTTTGCTGAACTTGAAGGTCTGGTCGTAGAGATCGGCGTAGCTGCTGTCGGGGATAACAGCCTTGGTCTCTTGGAGCTCGCCAGCCTTGTTCCACATCTGACCCGAGGTGCGGATCATGGCGGGCATCGACGCGTCGATGATGACGTCGCTCGGCACGTGAAGGTTGGTGATTCCAAGGTCCGAGTTGACCATCGCGAGGTCAGGGCGCTTGGCATAGACGGCCTCGAGGTCGGCTTCGATCTCGGCACGAACAGCAGGGTCCATATCTTCGAGGGCTTCGACCAGGCTGCCGAGTCCGTTGTTGACGTTGACGCCAGCAGCGTCGAGTGCCTCGCCGTGCTTATCGAAGACGTCGGCGAAGAACACCTTGACGGCATGCCCGAAGATGATCGGGTCAGACACCTTCATCATCGTCGCCTTCATGTGCAGCGAGAAGAGAATGCCCTGGTCCTTCGCGTCGGCGATCTCTGCTTCGAGGAAGCTACGCAACGCCTTGACGCTCAAGAAGGTCGCATCGACGACCTCCCCAGCGAGTACCGGCACCGCATCTTTGAGCACGGTCACCGTTCCGTCGGCGGCCACGTGTTCGATACGGAGCGTGTCGTCGGCGGCGAGGGTGGTGGACAGTTCGTTCGAGCGGAAATCGTTCTCGCCCATCGTCGACACGTGCGAGGCGGTGTCGCTCTCCCACGGGCCCATCGAGTGCGGGTTGGCTTGGGCGTACTTCTTTACCGCGCCAGGTGCTCGACGGTCGGAGTTTCCTTCGCGCAGTACCGGGTTGACGGCCGAGCCCTTGATCTTGTCGTAGCGGGCCTTGTCGGCGGCCTGCTCGTCGTTCTCTGGATCCTCGACGTAGTCGGGAAGGTCATAGCCCTGTGCCTGGAGTTCTTCGATCGCGGCGCGCAGCTGAGGAATCGATGCGCTGATGTTTGGCAGCTTGATGATGTTCGCGGCAGGCGTCTTGGCCAACTCGCCGAGCTGGGAGAGGTAGTCGGGGATCTGCTGGTCGTCGGTGAGACGCTCAGGGAAGGTAGCGATGATTCGGGCGGCCAGCGAAATGTCAGCGGTGTCGATCTCGACTCCCGCGACACCGGCGTAGGCCTTCACGATTGGCAGGAACGACAGCGTGGCGAGGGCAGGGGCCTCGTCGGTCCAGGTGTACACGATCGTCGATTTTTCGCTCATGAGCTCAGAAATGCCTCGGTATGTCGGGATTGGGGCCGGCACGGCTTTGCCCGCGGTCGGGCAATCCAGTGCCCTTTGAGGGTAGCGACCACCACTACCGCTTGTCCGTGAATTCCATCTTGTTTCTGGGAGCCAAAGGTCACGAGTCCGAACATGTGTCAACGCACGCGGGGAGGAGCCGGAGGCGACGACCATGTCGATGACCACGGTTCTCGGCGGAAGTCCGAGCGAATTAAAGTCGCCAGGTTTTGTGGGTGTCTTCGTTTTGCCAGGTGCGACACAACTGGGGAGTGACTTCGACCATGACCCATTCGCCTCGGAAGTCGTCGCTGTCGAAGTCCCAGTCGTACTTGTCGAGAAACAGCGGCGCCAGAGACTCGCGGAGGTGGTTGGCTTCGATGGCCCAACCATCGATGATCACGACGTCTTGGGGGTCCGAGTGAGCAACGACGACGTCGGGGGTCGAGGCGATGTTGGCCAACTTGATCGAGCCCAACATGGTGGCGAAGTAGATCCGGTTGCCGACTACTACGTGCCACATCGGCACGTTGTGTGGGCGGCCATCGGAGCGCACGGTCGTGAACCAGGAGTACGTGGCCTCGGTCAGCCGTTCGAACCCTCGGGATAGCTCGGGGGCATCCGGTAACCACAATGGCGCCGGAAAGCTCGATCGGCGAGGCCGGTCGAACCAATCGCCCGACCCGATCCGAGGATTGTCGGAGTCATCGAGTAGCGACGCTGGCGCCCAATACACCCATGCCTCGACCGATGCGCCGTCGTCGAGGTCGACCGTTTCCATCCGACGCTCGTAGAAGTCCGGGTGTCCCTCGATCTTGTCGGCGATGGCGAGGGTCTCGTCCGACACGGTGAACACTTCGCCGCGCACAAGACCCGACCCCGGTCCGACTCCGGGGTAGGCGCCGAAGTCAACCAGTTCGGCCTTGGGTAGCCAACCGGGCCTGGCATCGGTGATTCCGTCACGAATCTGTCCGTGATAGTGCGTGTCTCCAGCGGGACCCGTACCCGGTGACCGCAACGTGCCGTAGACAAACAGCAACTCCACGGGCGATCTCTACGATCGCACGGGCGCGATCACTCCGGCCCAGTTGAGCGGCAATGGGTCATTGTTCTCCGAACCCGGCAGTGGAAGTGCTCGTTCATCGATTAGCTCGAAGCCAGCGTCGGCGACCATCTGATGAATTTCACCGGCGTCGCGAAACAGATACACGTGATCTTCCGCCTCGAGGTTCGCCACCGTGCTGATGAAACCCTTGCCGTCGTCGCCGATGAGGTTGCGACACGACGAAAGCAAGCCAACCGGGTCATCGACATGTTCGAGTACCTCACAGCACACAAACCACGACGCCGGCTCAACCTCGAGCGAAACCTCGGTTGCGTCGCCCTCGTGAAGCTCCCAACGATCCGAGTCGATGCCAAGTTTTTGGAACGCCTCGCGACTGAATGCGAGTGAGTGGGGGCTGAGGTCCAAGCCGGTGTAGTGAATCGACTCGTGGGCTCGCAGCAATGTCGTTGCCATCAGTCCATGACCAAGCCCGACCTCAGCAACGCTGGAACCCGGGTCGGCAAGCACGGTGTCTTCGAAGAACTGGAAGATTCGCGAGTGGTTAGGCCACAACGCGTAGGTCAACAGCAGGCCGTCCAAGTAATAGCCGCGCATATCTTCTTCGTTGCGATAGAGGTCGTCTGCGAGACCTTCCGCACTTTGGCGCGCGTACTGTCCAGTTTTTAGGAAGCGGGCTTGCAGCCGTAGAAAGTCGAAGCTGATCTCGGCAAAGCCCTCAAGGCCTGACGCGATCTTCTCGTCGTCGCCCTCGGCTCGTTCTAGGGCGTAGTCAAACGCACGGCGAGCGCTCGCGAGCGCTGAGTCGGCAGCAAGTACCTCAACACTCAAATTTCCGGCGATGAGCGGATACTCCTCGCGGAGATGGGCGATTGCTCCTTCCAACGTCTCGATCATTGCTCGCTCCGTTCACAACTCATGTATTCGACGACCAAGCCGGTCTTGCGCTGCACAAACCCGATCGTGCGCTCAAAGGCAACCGCGTACACCGGCTCGCAAACGATCATCGACGCAGCCTCTTCGACCTCGTGTTCGAGCGCGCCAGCGACGTCGTCCACGTAGAAACACAGATGGTCGAGACCACCGCCGCGGCGCAGGCGTGCCTCCACCGGAGACGGGGTATCGCCATCGATAGGTGAAACCAGTTCAACGGGCACCGTGCCATCGCTCAGCAGCGCTACCACCACACCTTGGACCGGGTCACTTGTTGGCTCAATCCAGACCTCATAGCCCTGCGCTGTCCAGCGCTTCATCGCCTTCTCTACGCTCGCAACCACATAGCCAAGATGCGCTAGGCCCGGCGCTTGGCGAGCGTGCAAGTCGATCACGTACGTCGTCCAATGACCGCGTTGACGTCAACGACATCTCGACCCTCGGGGCCGGGAGTCGCCACGACGCGGTCAGACATGTGGATCACGAAACCGTGATCCGACAGCAGTTCCTCGATCTCCGCCTCGGTCTCAAAGACGATGGTGTGGTCGTAGAACGCAGCGTTGGTGGCGGTTGAGAAGAAGGCTCGACCGTCGGTCGCGAGTAGATCGCGTAGCCGATCCATGCCCGCTGCTGGATCGGGGAGATGTTCGACGACTTCGCTGAAGATGATGTGATCGAAACCGGGGCCGAAGTCGGCATCGAGAAACGACTCGATGGCGAAGTCTTGTGCCTCGTTCGGTCGAACCGTGTCGATAAAGGTTTTGGCATGCGGACTGAGATCGTTGAACACCACCGAGTCGGTACGAGATAGACATGCCGCCCCAAATGTGCCTGGACCGGTACCCACATCGAGCACCCGATGACCGGACTCGACAAGATCGAGATAGTGATCGGCGAACCAGCGATGCTTCACGAAGTGATTCGGCCAAAACACCTGTGCGAGGTAGAGCCCGGGCAGATATCGCTCGAGCATGAGCTCGGGATCGTCGTGAAGCGCGGTCTCGAACTCGGATGGGTCCGAGGAGAACTTTCCGGTCCGGTAGAACTCCGCTTGCAGACGAAGCGTTTCGATCGTCATTTCGATGTAGCCATCGGTGGCTGCTTCGATTGCCGCATCACCGTCGGGAGTGCCAGCTTCACCTAGACGCGCCACATGGCGCTCGACCGAGTCGGCGTAGGAGTCACCGTGCTCCTCCGCCAACTTGTCCACCGCAGCTACCAGATTGGGCCACGCACCGAGCGTCTCGATCGCGGAACTGGCATGGGGTCGGGTTGACCAATCGACCATCGCTAGAACCCCTGGTACACGAACTCGATGTCGTTCACCGACACGATGAGAACCCACAGCACCAACGCGCCGAAGGCGACCCCGAACACAACCTCCGCGAAGGTCCGAACGAACAACCTCGACATTCGCGAACCGGTGGCGGGTTCCGAGACATCGGAGTCGATGACTTCTTCGGTGGTTAGTTCAGCTTGGGTCATTGGCAGTCGCGTCCTATGTCCTCGAGAAATACGCAGAGCTCACCAGCGAGGTGATCGCTCACCACGAAAGGCTCCTGGATGTGTACCAAATCTTCAAACGCAAATGGCGGAACGGTCCGAGAGAGGTTGACGGGATCGAACCGCTGGTTTGGCCCATCCCAACCGGCCGCGTGCCCAGCGAGCACATCCTCAATGGCTGTCAGTGCCTCGTCGAACACGGGGTCAGCGAGCGATTCGTGGTTGACCGGGGCAACGTAGGCGAAGGTCGGGATCCCCGTCTCTCTGCCGACCCGTCCAATCTCATCGAGAACCTGGCGGTTGATCGTGTTGGCCTCGAGTTCGGATGCGGCGAGCAACTGCGCCTGGCGTTCTTCGGTGGATTGTCCCGGTATTGGAGGTAGCCGGTAGCTCTGCCAGAACTGCACGGGAATGTTGAAACCGCGGATCCGATCGAGTTCGTCGGGAGGCTCCGCCTCGTTCGGTGTCGTGCGATCGAGCAAGGACAGCCGTTGAAACTGCTCAGTGATGTCTTCGGTCAAACGAATCCGATCCCGAACAGGAGCCGATGCGTACGCGGCGGCTCCGAGGGCCAAGTCGGAAGGTGCCAGGTAGGGCGCGAGGACCGGGATCGATTGCGCATCCTCAATGAGCAGTTGCGACGTCGCCGGATCAAGCTCAGACCAACCTCGGGTCGCGGAGTTGTTGAGCGCCCACACCGGGTTGACCGTCACGACGATCATGTCGGGTTCGTCGGCGACCGCCGAGAGGAAGGCGGTATAGGTGTCGACCGCCCGGATTCCTGAAAGGAAATAGATATCAGTGGTGACCGGCTGATCATCGACGGTCGAGACGGTGCGGGCTACCTCAGCTGGAATGAAGGTGTAGTACGAGTCGCCAATACTCTGGATCGACGACCCGCCGATCCACGCGATGCGGAACGACCCGTCGTCTTCCCGACCCTGGAAACCGTGGGTATCGCTGCGCCGACCGCTCGTGATGATCGCGACGTCGTCGTCTCGGATTCCGGCAACCCGGTTAAAGGCGATGTCCTCAAATGACCGGGTCCGCTGCGGGAACAGCGGGCCGAGGAGCAAAAAGCTGAGTGCTCCAATGAGGAGAATCCTCAGCACACTGGGCAACGACCGCGCAGCGCCACCGGCGTATCGATCGAGCACATTCTTGACGGAGTCCAGATTCATGCGACCCCAATCATTGCACGGTAAAAGTCCATTGCGGGGTCGAGCTCGAGTGCCAGGAGCGGAAGCGACAACATCACATAGGTGAACAGTACCGGCATCTTCAACAACCGGACGACCGAACTCGAAGACGGGGGTCGACGAGAGGCCAGGAGTCGTTGTCCGATAAGGCCTGCGGCATGGTACAGACCGAAGATGAGGAGTCCATAGGAGATGTTGTGCCAGAGCGCGATCACCATGATCGTTGCGAATACGGCGACGTATTGACGGTTAGCTCGCATCCCGCCGAGAGGAACGAACACGTTTCGCTGCGCGAACCTCGTCAGGCTCATGTGCCAGCGATTCCAAAAATCCTGCGGCCCTGTCGTGAAGTACGGCCAGTCGAAGTTCTTCTTCAGATCCACACCAAACAATCGGGCGCAACCGATCGCTATATCGGAATATCCCGCGAAGTTCAGATAAAAGAACCACGCATACAAAAACAGCTCGGTCCAGATCGCGAGCGGCGTGTTCGATTCGAAGAAGGCGAAAACGTCGACGCTTTGGCGCAGTGGGTGCGCGAGAAGAAAGACTTTCACCAGGCCGCTCACAATGAACAAAAACGCCTCTGTTGCGCGGTCTGCGCTTGGCCACCGGTCGGTGGTCGGCTGTGTCTCGTTGTATTCAGCGACCGGTCCGATCACCTGAATGGGTGGAAAGAGGCCGACGTACATCACGTCACCAAGCGATCGCCTTTCCACCACTCCGAGATTGGATTGCACGAGGAAGTCGATAGCTCGAAAGATCGCAAAGGAGAGCCCGATCGGAGTGATGATGTTGCGCGCAAGGTCGACGTCGGTGACTCGGGTCGGAAGAATTCCAAGGGCGGTGTTGAGGTCGAGGTTGAAGCGGACGATGAAGGTCGTCTCGGCAAGACGCCATACGACAAGCGCCGCTAGCAGCGTGACCACCGAGATCGAGAGTGTCGAGATTCCGCTGCGGTGTTCGGCCGTTCGCTCGACCACCTGGTGCATGACCCACACGACCACCCAGAAAATCAAATAGAAGAAGAGCAGTCGGGGAGCGATCGACCAGAGCAGGATCGTGCCGAGAATCGCGAGCAGCAGCTTGCGAATCGCCATGTTCGGAATGAGCCAAAACAGCGGAGCGAACAGCACCGCTGCCGTCAACAAATCGAGAAAGTACGCGAATGTGTCGAAGGTCAGCATCTAGAGCACGTCGAGGTGATTGGGGATCTCTGGAGCCGATTCCGCCGCAATCTCGAAGGAGCCGTCCTCCCCCGCATCGTCGAACCCGTGACGCTCGTAGAAGTCGGCGACCTGCGCATTCTTTTGCGTCGGGAGATACCGGCCGAACACCCGCTCCTGTTCACCAGCGACGACATTGCTGAGGAAGGCTGTCTCGACGCCTCGGCCCAGCACTCGACAGCTCATCAAGAACGTGTCGATCTCCGCGTGCTCGCCTTGGCGTTCAACGATGCTCACACCGGTGATTCCGTAGTCGCCGAATCGGTCTCCCACGCGCAATGCGGCTACCCGGTAGTCGTCGTCATCTAGAAGCGCAGAAACCTCGGCTTCGGTGCGCCGCTTGGTCGTCAGGTTGAACTGGTTCGTCTTGTTGATGAGCTGGGTGACACGAGCCAAGTGCTCCTCCCCAGCGTCGAACACCTCGACCCACAGCCCGAGCGACTCAAGAAATTCTTCCTGGCTCATCTCTGCACGTTCGGTGTTGCGCGCCTGCTCGGCGAGCATCATGTCGGTACGTGCCCGATCCTCTGCGGAGATCGACCGCATGCGGAACAACCCCGACGACGGCACAAGCGATGGAAGCTCTGCTGGTTCCTCGGGAACTTGCAGCGTGTGCACCATCGGAAGTCGGCTGCGAACCGAGGCGACTTCGTGGTCGCTGTCGTCGACAAACACGAAACTGTCGAGGCCCAGGTTGAGCTCCTCGGCTATTGAGGCCAAGTTGTCAGGCTTGGGTTCCCAGTTCACTCGCCACGCGGCGATGTCGTCGGGCCGCAGCACCATCTCATCGTGCTTCTCAAAGACCTCGAGTACATCGGCATGCTCATTCTTCGACACAATGGCGAGGAGCACGCCTTGCTCCTTGAGCCGCTTCGCAGTCAACTGAAAATCGCGGAACGCCGAACCTGGGAACGTCTGACCGATAGCGATACCGCCGAGTCCGTCTTCGCCGACGATGCCTCCCCAGAGCGTGTTGTCACAATCGAGCGCCAACACCTTTGGCGAGGGTCGATGCAATGCGACGACCGCTTCGGTCAGACGATCGCCGAGATCGCCGTAGAGGTCTTCCGCGAACGGCTGGCGATACATCAACCACTTTCGTTGGTCGAAGCTCGCGCCGACTCCTGCGACCGATTGCACCGCGGCCATATCCACGATCATTGGTTGTGCGCTCCCACCCATTGCCCCCTCCAAGAAGGCATCTTCTGCCTTCTGGCGCCACGAACGAAGCAATACGGTTTCGACACTGTCCTGAGGGTCGATACCAAAGCCAACCGGCGTCGGTGGAGTACCCAAGATGATGGGGACGCCCGCGTTTTTCGCTAGCTGTGCCGTGAGTGTGCCCAACAGCCTGGCCTCTTCGATGAGTTCGGCTGCGGCGTCGCCACCGCGTTCACCGAGCGCCCGGTCGAGTGCGTTTGGGACCAAGTCTTCAAGCCGCCACAACACAACGATCGCGTCACTGCCGGGAAGGTGGGCGTCGGGGTCGAGACACACTTGTGGGATCTGACCGAAGTCGGCAAAGGTAATGTCTGCCGCCATTCCCCGTTCGGAGAGTGCCCAACCGAGGTAAGGCTCAACGGGCTCGGCCGTGAAGCTGGCCGCCACACCGATTCGTATTGGCGTAGCGCTCTCGTCCGGTTCGCGCTTCAGCGCCCGCCACGCGTTTCGTCGTTCTCGTAGCGTTGGTCGTTCGACCATTTCAACCCTCCAAGGGCTATTCGCTAAATGCCTTCGACGCCTTTTGAGCTCAGCACCTCTCGTGCGATGCCGATCGAGCGCATCTTCATGATGTCGCGGGTCTTGAGGGTCACCTCAAATGCGTCCTCCAGCAGCGTCACCATGGTCATGGCAGCGAGACTGTCCCATTCTGGAGTGTTATCCGGACTGGTCTCCTCGGATAGCGCGTCGGCTGGGAGTCCAAGGCCTTCGGAAAACACTTCGATCAATGGGTCTGACATGGAGGCGAGCTTAGCCGCTGCCAACCAGATCAATACAGACCACAGGCCCTTGGAATCGGCTGTAACTAGCGGGGGTAGTACATGCGGCGAACGATCTGACGAGACTCAGTAGGATCCTGGCGGTAGCCAGCAAATGCACCGGCAAATTGAGCGACTCGGAAACCTGTAGATATGGGTAGCTCCGCAACCCGTCCTGCTCGGACAGCTGCGCGTGCATCCTTGGCGATCGACTCCACCGCAAGACCAACCGATTGCCCAAGACCCATCTGCTGTGAACCAAAGATGGTCTGGTAGGCAAGCGCCTCGCGCCGGTAGCGGTTAAACGTCTGCTTCAGTGACTCTTCATGTACGTGGGCGATCTTTGCTTTGGGTACGTACGCGATCCGATGGCCAGCATCTCGAATGTCGCGGGCGAAGGCCATGTCTTCGAGGCCCGGCAACGACTCGTCGTAGCCGAAGCGCTCCCACAATGAGCGGCGCACGGCGCAATTAGCGTTGTTGCAGAACGAGTTGTCCTGGTCGCGGGTGCCGATCTCCGGAAACCATCGGGCGAGCAATTGAAGCTCAGCAAAATTGCTACGGTGATCGCCGGTTTGGCCACCGTAGGACACGCCGATTCGGTCATCTTCTTCAAATGGGGCGACAAGGTCGCGAAGCCAATTCTCCGAGAGCGCATAGACGTGCGCGGAGACGAACACCAAGATGTCGCCTTTCGCTGCCTCACAACCCCAGTTGAGTGCTCGTCCAAAGGTAAAGTCACCCGGCGGGATATGCACGATTCGCGCACCGTAAGACTCCGAGATCGCAACGCTCGAATCCGTCGATCCGCTGTCGACCAAAATCACTTCGTCAGCCAACCGAGTCTGACGCTCAAGAGACTTGAACAACGCCGGAAGATGCTCGGCTTCATTGAGCGCACGAATGACGATGGAGATCGTCGAGGAATCCATCCCAGAACACTACCCTGTCGCCATGTCAGAAAAAACCGCTGCGCTCGTACCGATGCGTCACAACAGCGAACGAGTTCCGGGGAAGAACTACCGTCAATTCGGCGATGCACCGCTGTTTCACCACGTCGTTCGAACCTTGCTGTCATGCCCATCGATCGATGAGATAGTGATCGATACCGACAGCTCGACCATCATGGAGCAGTGCGCCGAGCACTTCCCTTCGGTCACGTTGATCGAGCGACCCGAAGACCTGCGCGCCGGCGAGATCCCGATGAATCGGATCATTGAACACGACCTGGGCTTCACCGATGCACAGACGATTCTGCAAACTCACTCGACCAATCCCTTGCTCCCCGCCGCTCCTCTCGAGGAGGCCCTACGGATCTTCCGAGAAGATGACTGCGATTCGGTCTTCACCGTGACTCGGTTGCAGCAACGCCTATGGGATGCCGATACGAAGCCCGTCAATCATGACCCGACCGAGTTGCTTCGCACCCAGGACCTTCCGCCGCTGTACATCGAGAACTCGTGTGCATTCGTCTTCTCCCGGGATCTGATTCTGTCCACCGGGTCACGCATCGGCTCGAACCCTCGAATGGTCGAAACCGACCCGACGGATTCACTCGACATTGACGAAGAGCCAGACTTCGTCCTCGCCGAAGCGATGTGGAAGATGCGAAACTCATGATCAAAGTAGCTGTTACCTGTACCCATCTCATCCGAGACATCGAGGGCTACCGAAGCCGCTTCGCGGACGCAGGCCTGGATCTGTTTCTTCCCGACATTCCTGGCCAGGAATTGGCCGGTGATGCGCTCGTCCAAGCTATGGACGGCATTATCGGGGTCATCGCTGGCGACGACCAGTTCACCGACGAGGTCATGGCCCAACTGCCCGACCTCAAGGCCATCTCCAAATGGGGCATCGGCCTAGATGGCATCGACCTCCCGGCCGCGGCAGCGCGGGGAATCACCGTGACGAATACTCCGGGGATGTTTGGCAACGAAGTAGCCGAACAAGCGCTCGCCTACCTCTTCGCCCTCGTGCGAGGAACCATCGATGTCGATCGCGAGGTCCGAGCGGGCGGATGGCCAAAGCCTGTCGGCCGGTCTGTGGGTTCGCTCAGCGCGATGGTTCTCGGCCTCGGTGATATCGGACGCTCCTTGGTGACGAAGCTGCAAGCCCTTGGTGTCACCGTTTCCGGCGCCGACCCATCGCCCGAAGCTGCGACCTTTGCTCAAGAACAAGGGATCGAGATCGGAGACCCAGCCGCCCTCGCAGGCGACGTCGACGCCGTCATCATCACCGCACCGCTAAACAACGCAACGAGGGGCATGGTCGACGCTGCCTTCATCGGGGCCATGATGGCGGGCTCGTGGCTGATCAACGTTGGACGAGGGCCCATCGTGGTCGGGGCCGATCTGGCGGACGCGATCGAATCCGATCACCTCGCAGGCGCGGCGCTCGACGTCTTTGAGATCGAGCCATTAGAGGACGAGCGACTCCGGCAGCTCCCGAATTTGATCCTGGGCTCGCACAACGCGAGCAACACCTTTGAGGCGTGTCACCGAACCCACGACCAGGCGATTGCAAACCTGTTCGAGAACATTCCAGCCTGAGACGCCTCTCTACTTCCGGCAGAGCAGAACGGACTTTTCTCCGGTGGCATAGAAAGTGGCGTTGGCCTCTGGCTTGGGCTCGAGCACCTCGACCGACTGGAATCCCGACGTCAACATGATGTCGATCAGCGCTTCGCGATCGGGCCGGAACTCGATGAGCTTGCGTACATCGCCAGCCTCGATGGTGACCTGATCCTTGTTCAGATAGACGACGCCGTTGCCTCGGAATCGCTTCGGGTCAGCAAAGGTCGGCGTATCGGATTCGACTATGCACACGTCGTCGGTGATCTCGTAGAGGTTGCGAGCGAACAACAGCGGGTTCTCAAGGTGGTAGATGATCCCGAGTGCGAGGACGAACGAGTAGCTCTGAGGCATGTTGAAGCCCCAGCCCGCCTGCTCGAAATCCATGCGGGACAGGTTTAGCTCGGCCCGGTCGTGGTACTTGAGGTAATGCCAGATCAACGCGAGGCGATCGAGATTCCCTGCGTTCAATTCCACTGCATCGACCTTGGTTGCGCCCCAATCAACAAACCGGGTCGTCACGAAACCTTCGGCGGCAGCAAGATCGACGATCGAGGTGGATCCGAGCCGATCCAACAGGTCATGGCGGACCAACGCGTCGTGAATCATGGCGAGCATTTCCTCGACTCGGCGGACGTATGCCACGTAGAGGTCGCTGCGGGAAGCAAGCTCGTCAATCCCGTGGTGGTGCCGCCACTTGCGATGTTCGAGGATCCGCTCCAACATGGCCTCGCTCGAGAGACCTGTGTAGTCCGAGAGATCAAAGCCTTCGGGAGCACTCCCCTCGACGAACTCGCGCAACGCGCGGGGAGTGAAGTGGTCGCCAAGCCGATCGGTGCGGGTGAAGCTGGTCATGGACCTCACGTTAGCGGCGACATAGCCCAGAAGATATGTCTTGCCCATGGCAGACTGACGGGGTTCGAGACGTCCGGCAGGTTGAGAGAAGTCGACACACATGGCGAAACCCGAAGTGGCCGCAGTCGTCAACCTTCATCGCGAAGGTGAGTCTGCAGTGCCCTCGCTCGTCAGCGCCTGGCGGGCAGTCGATCAAGCGCAGTGGGCCGGAATAGAGGCCGAACTGATGGTCGTCATCGACGATCCTGACGAAGCCACCGTCACCGTCGCCAACCGCTGGAGCGAACGTTGGGCTGCTCGCATCGTTCCCATCCATGTTCAAGATCTCGGCGCTGCTCGAAACGCAGCGGTGCGGGCGGCACAGGCCGAGTGGATCGCGTTCCTCGATGGCGATGACCTATGGGGCGAATCGTGGTTGGCCACAGCATTCCGGCGCGCGACGTCAGCCCCGAGCGACGACAGGGTCGAGGTGTGGCATCCCGAAGTAAATGTGATGTTCGGTGCAGCGCAATCGTTGCTGCATCACATCGAGTCCACCCACAGTGGGTTCTCCGCGGCGAGACTTCGCCTCTTCAATGCCTGGACAGCGCTGAGTTTCGCTCGACGCTCGACCTACGTGGCCACGCCCTATCCACGAAATCGTCTCCGCGACGGGTTCGGCTACGAAGACTGGAGTTGGAACCTAGAGGTCCTCCGTCGAGGCGGGACCCATCGCGTCGCCCCCGGCACCGTGCACGCGATACGTCGCGCTCCGACAACGCCGAGCCCTGATAACACGAACCTTCTGGCACAGTCGCGTACGGCGCTGCGATCCCCATACCCGTCGACCACGAATGACCCGGTTGCGCTCCCGGGTGAGACGACGGAGGTGAGCGAGCTGACCCCGACCGACCCCCAACTACCGCCGCAATACCTGCAACGGCCAGTGCAACTTTCTGATTCGATCTACGCAGACCTCCGACATCTCGTCGCGATCGAAGCCGAGATCGCAATGACAGTGGCCGGATTGGGCCAACCGACAACACTCCCCCAGAACGACAACCTTCACGTCACCGCATCACAACGAGCGCTCGAGGAGATCGATGTGCTGGCGTCGGACGCTCCGTCGTCAATTGCCGAGCTGCTTCAACGAGCGGAACTGATCCACAACCTTCCCCCCGATGAGCAGCACCGAGTGGTGATCGAGACCATCCGTGGCGGACGCTTCTCGAGCAGTGCTATTGATGATTCAACGCTGATCGAATCGGCGATCGAGGCTTACCCTCAGGCCAAAGGGCTACTCTGAGGGCGCATTCTTGCGGTCACTCCGTTGACGCAATTGTCCCGCTTTACGCCACAGAACCGCCGCCAGATCAAGGGCCGCATCCGCATCCGGTTCAATGTCGATGTTCCCAGGGTCATCGCCAGCGGGCGGGTCAAAGAAGTCTTCACGCCCCGCGCTATTGACCGCCCGTTGCAGGATCCACTGATTTTCCGCGTGGAACTGTTCGAGGATGCGACGGCGATCGGAGTCTGAGGCTCGAAGCCTTTCCCCTCGCCCACTTCCACGCACGAGATCTCGAAAGTCGCCATGGTTACTGCGCGGCCCGCCGTCGCTCCACCGAGGCACCCGCTCGTTCATCTGACGGAGTAACTCAACTTCAACATTGGTCAAGGACACGTTCGCGGGATCAGGGTGATCCCAGCCGCCGACGTCGCCAAGCCCAAGGCTTTGGGCGAGTTCGTCGATAAGGGTGCTCCCGGGATAGAGCCGGACCTCGACGGATTCCTCGCCAAAAACTCGATCCCAGCGAAGCACCATGCGGTGATAGTCATAGCGCAGCGCGTTTTTGACGTGACTCTCCATGTCGAACCGCGAAGGGTTTCCATCGCGTACCCATGTCGAGTGCGATGCAACCGCTACCTGGTCCTGCGGGCGTACCCACATGACGGGCCTAATTGAATCGAAGTGTTCGAGGTGCGACCGAAGCGTTTCGATGACCGCGGGCGAAGTCAAATACGAGGCCAAATGCTCAGACGACATCACCCAATTCGATCCGTCAGTCGTTTGGGCGGCGATCTCCTCTTCGACCCGAGTCCGCCATTGGGTGAGTTCCTCAGCCGTGGATACCCGCGCGAAGCGCCGGTGAAGTAGCCAGTCCTCTTTCGCTGCGAGCACCACTAGCTCCAGGTGGTTCTTTCCCCGAAGAAAGGACGGGTAGCGCCAACCAGCATCTTCGAGTCGGTCGCGGTTGAGCCAGAGAAATTCCTGGATGGCGGTCGAACCCGTCTTGGGCAGGCCGATGTGGAGATACAACTCGCTCATGGAAATAGCAGTGTCCGGACGTGAAACGGCGATGGCAGCGTACCAGCAAAGCCGCTCGCTAGGGTTAAGCCTCATGACGACTCGCACCGCCCTGATCACCGGCGTTTGCGGCGGTATTGGCACCGCGACCGCCCGCGCCTTCGCCGACGCGGGGTGGAGCGTTATCGGCGTTGATCGATCACCTCCACCCGACGATCTCCACCTCGACCGTTTCGAAATGGTGGACGTGTCGTCGAGCGAACAGATCGCCGAACTCTTCGACAATCTTCGCTCCGAGCTCACCGGGCTCCATGCGCTCGTGAATAACGCTGCCATGCAGGTGAACAAACCGATCATTGAAACGTCTGACCAGGACTGGGAACAGATCATCAACACGAACGTGCGCTCCGCCTTCCAGTGCATCCGGGACTCCCAACCCCTCCTCAAGAGTGTTGGAGGCGCGGTCGTGAACGTGTCGTCGGTGCATGCACTAGCAACGTCGGTGAACGTCGCCGTCTATGCCATCTCGAAGGGAGCGCTGGTTGCCCTCACCCGTTCCGCAGCGTTGGAACTAGCGGTCGATGGCATCCGATGTAACGCCGTACTTCCGGGGGCCATAGACACCAAGATGCTTCGCGAGGGCCTAGACCGGCGACCAAACCCCGACGGCGCCGATGGTAACCTGCGCATTCTCGCCCAGCGAACACCACTCGGTTTTGTGGCCACCGCCGACGACATCGCCCCGAGCATTCTTCACCTCGCAGACAACGAGCAATCCAAATACACCACTGGCCAAATGCTCGTGCTCGACGGCGGTGCGACGATCCGACTATCTACCGAATAGTTGGGCCGATCCGTGATTCCCACCGAAATCCTTCGGCGCATCGGCCGTGCCGCCCAACGAGCGCTCGATCCACGAGGGCCAACCAAGGCCGGCACTCCGGAGCCCGCTAACGCAGAGCCTGCCGAACCCACGAGGGGTCGAGCGACCGAGCTCTATTCCGCTCCCGGGGATCTCTCCGAACTGGGCATTCTGCTCATGCCTCTCGCCGGGTACCACGGTCGAGAACTCGGAGCGATTGGTGACGCCCTCGCCAACCTCGGGCACACCGTGTCATTCCTTGTCGAGGAGGACGCCGTCGAGGCAATAGACCCGCATCTCGGCGATCACCAGCGGGTTCTCGCTTCAGCAGACTTCGATCGATTTGCGTTGGGCAACTTTGATGCGTTTGTGGCGATGAATGACTGGGGCGCACCTTCGCGGGCGGTTTACCATCTCGCGCGGGTTCGCGGTGTCCCCTCTATTGCCAAGGTGGAAGGGGTCCAAGACTTCACCGACGCCGACACCGGGTGGATTCGGCTTCCCTATATGGCCGCCGACCACGTGCTCGTCCAAGGCAACAATGACATTGCTGCCCTCGACAGGAAGAACCTTCACCTAGTTGGGAACTCCAACATGGAGCTCGCGTGGAAGCTCGGGCCTGCGAACGAAGCCCGGAATGGCGAAGTCGTGATCAATTCGAACTTCACCTACGGCGTCCTGCTCGATGCCCGGGACCAGTTCCTCAGCCAAGCGGTCGCGGCGATCCTGGCCAATGACCTCGAACCAGTCATTAGCCAACACCCCGCCGATCTGGCGTTGCCGAGCGAGTTTGTCCCGTATCGAGCTGAACGATCGATGAGTGAGATGTTGCCTACCTGTGAGGCCGTCATCACCCGCTTCAGCACCGTGCCCTTCGAGGCCATCGCCTACGGAACACCGTTCATCTACTTCAACCCCCACCACGAAAAGGTCCCGACGTTTGTGGCTCCGGACCCAGCCTTTGAACACGTGCACAACGCAGCCAACCTCATCGGCGCCATCGACCGCGCGATCTCCTCGCGAGACGGCTACCGGGAACGTGGTGAACGGTACTTTCGTTCCCAGATCGATATGTCCGACACGTCGAGTGCGATCCGTTCAGCCGAGGCCATCGCCGGCATCGCTTACCCGAGCTGATCGTCGATTGCGGCTCGAAGCTCGGCGGCGGTACGAACCTCGGAGTCGGCCGCACCGGGCGCAAACTCGATGGTCGGGGCAAGCTCGGCGATAAATCGTCCTAAACCGCCCGGTGGCGCAATCACAATCGGAGCTGCGGCGATGGTGTCCAGCGCCAGGTAGCTGAATCGCCAACCGCGAAGTTCGCTCGCCATCGCCGGATCTGCCAACAACTCGACATCGAGTCCGTTGCTCACGACGGCACGAGATGCCACCGATATCCAGGCGTCGATCGCCGGATACCCGGCCAGATCATTGCTTACATAGACGACGGCTGCGCCCGCTTCTGAAGTAGCCGGACTTAGCCGAGCAACGACGGACCCCGCGACGACCAGGCGTTGCCCATGATCATTCCCACCGTGCGAAAGATCTACCGGTTCGATGTCGGGCGGAACTTCCGAGAGTGGCCGAGCCCATAGGTGCGCTAGCGCGAGGGGCCAAAGATTCTGCCAATCATGAGGGTCGTCGCAGAACACGGTGACTGACGAATCCGACTCATCGTCCAACCCTTGCGCAAGCCCACACGCGGTGATGGCCGACTCGAGCGAATCGACGATCACCACCAGTCCGCTACCCAGTGGCGGTGCCATCGAAAGGATGGGATCCGGGTCGTGCAAGCCCTGGCTAACCGGTTCGTACATGAAGTTCGGAACCGGCTCGAGGTTGGTTCGGTCGAGGGGTTCCTCATCGGTCTCGGAGATGTCGGTCTCGTCGCTGAAGAACCCCACCGACGACGGGGCGACCCAACTCATGCGACCAAACGAGTACGGCAGACGCCCATCGAGCCAGGCTCCAATCGCTCCCCCATCGGCCAGCGTTACTCCTTGGTCGACCATCCACGAATTGATCGTTTCGACGTAGTCGCCCATCACCACTACCCCATCACCCCGCAGCATGGAGTTGGGGCGCTGTCGGTAGGTCGCAACCACGTGGGCGACCGGTGCGAAAACCCCCCCGGCGGCGATCATCTTGGCCCAAAGCGCGAAGTCTTCGAGCATCGATAAGCCTTCGGGAAAGCCGCCAGCTTCCAGCACGGCACTGCGTCGTACGAGCGGTGCGGAGCAGATAAAGACGTTCTCGCCGGTGTAGTTCTCGTTGGAAACCACCGCCATGTCCGTGCGTGCTGCGCGAACGGCCGGATAGTCGACGGACTCGCCGACGTGTTGCCAATCTCCGTAGACCCCGACCAACGATTCACCGTGGAGTTCTTCGGCTTCGGGCCAGGCTGCGAGACGCGCCGATAACGAACCTGGGAGAAGGTAATCATCCGCGTCGAGAAAGCACACGTAGTCGCCTTGTGCATGAGCGAGACCAACGTTGCGGGATCGACCCAGACCGCCGTTCTCCGACGCTTCGATCACACGGACACGTGCATCGCGTTGAGCGAACGAAGTTGCGACACCCAGCGAGGCATCGAGAGAAGCGTCGTCGACGACGATCACCTCGAGATCATCGTGATCTTGTTCGAGACAGCTCTCGATGGCTCGGCTCAGAAAATGCGGTTGTCGATAGCTAGGGATGACGATGCTGACGGTGCTCATACGATCACCAACCTCGGATAGCTGCGAACGCCGAGTCCATGAAGGCGAGCCAGCGCACGGGGAAGGCGTTCGCTCGCCCGCTCCTCGTAGAGATCGTCGACATAGCGTTGGCGGTCCGCGCCAAGCGTCAACAACATCGCGGGATCGGTGCAGAGGGTGAGGTCTCGAGACCAAACGTCGGCGACTGCGTGGTAGAGGTCTGTGGGGGCCCCACGGTGCGACGACACCTCTTCGAGCCCGATCTGTCGGAGAAGAAACCGAACCCGTACGTTGTCCGCACGAATCCGCTGGCGCTGTTCACGAAACGATGTCGGGATAGCGTCATTCGCTAGCGGTTCTGGGTGGTGTCCGGCCGCGTTTTCAGGGGCCAGCAGGGCGGCGACTTCTCCCTCCATCAGCCGGTGTGACACTTCGGTGACCGAAAGCGCCGACCCCAGCCGATCACGTAGCTGCGTGCCAGCGCCGAGTACCTGTTCGATTGGTGAACCCACACTCAAGTAGGCGACCCTGTTGGCCGGGCCGACCTCTGAGCCGATCACCACGGCGGATCGACACGCAATGGCTTCCTCTACCCAGGCCTCGGAGGCGCCGGTATCCCAGGCGGCGCAAGCACGTTCGACGGCGGATCGCTCATTCATCGGCTACGCCTTGCGAGCAGAGCCGTTCAAGCGCAGCCACGATTTCACGTTGATGCGTCTCCATTGAGAAGCGGTCAGCCTGGGCAGTCCGCCGAGCGATCCGATCATCGGTGCTCTCCGACCACGAGTCTTCGATGGCTGCGCTTACCCGAACACTCAGATCCTCTGCCGTCACGTCGGAGGGAAAGAGGTCCTCGACTTCCGCGATCGTCTCGCTCGTGCCGCCCACGTCGGAGGCCAAGCAGCGAGTTCCACATAGCCCAGCCTCGATGGGGACAGTAGGAAGGTTGTCGATCCGCGACGGGTGTAGCAACACGTTCGCTGCGCCGTACAGCGCTGCCATAAGCGTGTGGTCGACATCGGACACGACGACGGCCGGACCTTCGATGCCGAGATCTCGCAACGGATTCGACGTCGGGCGCTTGAGACGGTCGAGCAACGGACCATCTCCAAGCTCGGCTTCGAGACCACCGGTCGCTACCGAGCCGTTGCCCCCGACCACCAGTCGCACGGGATCGATGCCCGTTGAGTCCCGAACGGCTCGACAAGCCGCTTCGACAACATCGAAGCCTTTGCGCACCTGGGTTGGATTGCCGACAAACATCACGATGGGCCAATCGTCGGGCAAGCCCAGCTCAGCGCGAGCCTCGTTGCGATCCTGCAGAGAAAACTGATCTCCATCGACCGCATTCACGATGTGCTCGAAGTCAAGGGTCGGAAAGACTCGACGTGCCCGGTCGGTCAGCCATCCACTCGGACCGATCCCGAGGAACGTACCCATCTGCGCGGGCAGTTCGAACAGCGCCTCATAGTCATGGGGAATGAGCTCTTCCCCATGACGAGGCTCGTAGGTCCGGACGATCTCACCGGTCGCTGTGGCGAAGGTGTAGTGGGCATCGGTGTAGAACCACTCGTCATGCATCGTGTGCATGACCGGCAGCCGATGGCTGAGTTCAGCGAGGTCACGTTGGTCGAATACCCGCCCACAGTTGTGCACGTACAAGGCGTCTAGTTCAAAGTCTCGCACCTGGGTATCGAACCACCGACGGAACGAGCGAAGGAACATCGCATGCTCTGCGGGGTTCACGCTGTTGGCCAACGTCGACTGATCATTCGTGAAGCTCGCGACACCGAGCAGTCGATCATCAGCCTGGCTCACCAGGTTCGCGTCTAGGGCTCCAGCGAGGAGCGCAACCTGATGCCCGGCACCGATGAGCACGTCAGCTGCCATGCGAGTCATCACGCCCGCGCCATTTGCCCGAATCAGGTCCGCCACTACTCCAACTCGCATCATCTACCGCCGGCGCTGCATGATCGACGACGCTTCCCGTCGGGCTCGCCCAGCGACCCGTTTCACCGTGCTCGCTGCGTCCATTCGACGTTCGGCGTGGACGTGTACCGATGAGGGACGCTTGCGTCCGCTCCGACCGGTCAGTTCGGCCGACGGCCCGCCGATGATGAGCGTCGCCATTGCGTCGACGGCGAACGTTTCGGTGATCGTGCAGGACTCCTGGGTGTCGGCATTACGTGCGGAAAATTCGAGCAGGAGCTCACTTTCTCGAGGTGTAGGGCGCATCGTCACGACGATGGCTGGCGACGAACCGATCGGACGCTCGGCAGTATTTCGTGGGCCCGCGATCATTAGCTGACCACCGAGGCTCTCGCTTACCGTGATCGCCGTAGCTCCAGCGACGAGGGTGAATAGACACTGATCGCTCGATGTGGATCGCAGGTCCCGAAACAGTTGCACCTGCAAGTGCGTGAAGTCGGCAAGCGCGAAAGGCGTGGACTCGCATGGGATGGTAATCGGTGGCCCATTTTCCCACGGCCGGATCTCACCAGCCGCCAGGTCGACCATCTCCGCCCGCTCCCCATCGAGGAGCAAGACGCGCTGTTCGCTCACGACCGGCCGCACAGTGGAAACGGGACTCGTGGGTCCCGCAGCAAGGCTGCGATCGAGAGGCATGAACCCGCTACCCATTGCACCGCAATTCCTTGGCTAACAGCTCGTATTCGGGCCAATCGATCGGCGCCCCGTCTAGCAATTCGATGAGGCGGTCCCGGTTCCTGATAGCGGCTTTGTTGTGTCGGAAGGTACTGCCGACTATCGACCCGAGTACCGACTCGATCGCTCCAGTCGTTGGCGCGGTCTCGCCAAGTTCAGCGAAGAGTTCAACTGCCCGAGAAGGGCCCTCGGTCAACTCGTGATAGGCCACCACCGATGTGCGCTCGACGAACTGGTCGCGTGCCGCCAGCAACCCTTGGTAACGGCGAATCCAGCCATCGGCCATCTTGGAGAGTCGAAGTTGGGCCGCCGCTCGCCCCTCCTCGGTATCGAAATCAAAATCGGTGTTGCCGAAGGCGAAGAAGCGAGATTGGGCGAAACCTGGAAAGTCTCGGGCCAAGATCACCAGCTGTGCTTCCGGAAACATGGTCATCAACGTGGCGACCTCGTTTTGGGAGTACCGAATCTCTTTAAAGCCCCAACGGGTGGTTGGAGCTAGCTCGGAGGTGAATAGTCCTCGAACATGATCGGTGAAGGAGCGCTCGATGTCTTCTGTCGTGAAGGGTGAAACCCACGGTTTGAAGGAGTCCTTGTCCTGCAGTTCGCCGATGATTTCATGTCGGGACTCGTAGCCGACAGCGAGGTTCTTGGCCGTGACGGGCCTCGATGCCGCCTCATAGCTTTCGAGTAATCCCGAGAGGAACCCACCATGCTCTCCCCAGATGGTGACATCGGGATGCAGGTTGAGCACCCGTTGGAGGAGCGTTGAGCCGGATCGGCCCATACTCGCTACGAAGATCGGGCGGTTCCAGCGAATGGGGACTTCTTCGGGCATGTCAGGCCAGACTATCGGCTCCCAACCCTCGGATCCCCAAACAGGCGCTTAGGCGGCTGCCCGAGGACGTTCCTCTTCAAGAACGACCGGCTCGACGATCTCCTCGGGAACCGCTGCAGCCTTTGCAGCTTCACGGCGCTTGACGATTTGCGAGATGCCGATGCTCAGCACGAACAGCACTCCCGAGGCGATGAGCACGATCGGATCGACGCCGGCGGGCCCGTCAGAGAGCGACTCGATCGATGCGCCAGCGAGGCTGAACGACACCGTGCCCGGGAGCGACCCGATCGCCGTGGCAAGCAGGAACGGGATGGCACGGATCTTGAGGAATCCAGCGGCGTAGTTCACGCCGTCGTAGGGAAGAAAGGCGAGACGCATCAGCAAGATGCTCTCGAAGCTGTTGCGGCGCATACGACCCGCCCAACGCTTGATTATTCCGGCGTGCTCGTCATCGTCGTCGAATTCAACGCCGAGTGCTCGGGCGAGTCCGTAGGCGACCATCGCCGAAGCGTTGGCGCCAATGACCGATGCCGCCACGCCGACGACCGGTCCAAATAGGAGGCCGCCGGCGATGGTCATGAGCGATGCGGGGAAGAGCACCACCGGACGCAGGGCATAGACGGCGATGAAGAGCAGGATCGCCCACCACTGTCCACGAATCGCCTCGATGAAGGCTTCGAGCGTTCCAATAGTTCCGAGTCCGGTAGAGCGCTGGTAGACAACCCAGCCTGCGATGGATGCCACCCACAGGACTACGAGACCAAGACGCTTTAGGTTCTGTTGCATATGAGGTCAACAGCCCGTATGACCCAATCTATTCGAGCTTGTGAAATGTTTCTCATGCGTTCCTACGCGAAGGTAAGAACACGCCAGCCGCT
>CAZTDG010000005.1:32496-46915 GCA_964612655.1 uncultured Acidimicrobiales bacterium
CTTGTGAAATGTTTCTCATGCGTTCCTACGCGAAGGTAAGAACACGCCAGCCGCTTGCCGATCAGTGCGTGAAGTGTCGCTCGCCGGTGAAGACCATGGCGATCCCCGCCTCGTTCGCTGCCTCGATGACCTCGTCGTCTCGAACCGATCCCCCGGGCTGCACGACCGCGGTACAGCCAGCTGCAATAGCGGCTTCCAATCCGTCCTTGAACGGGAAGAACGCATCGGATGCGCAGGCCCCTCCCGACGCTCGACCATCGGCCTTCTCTGCTGCGATTCGTCCGGCGTCTCTGCGATTCTGCTGGCCTGCTCCAATGCCTACCGCTTGGCGATCCTTGGCCAACACGATCGTGTTCGACGTGACTCGAGCTGCAACCTTCCATGCGAAGGCCAGGTCCGCCAGCTCCGCCTCGGTCGGGGGTCGCTGGGTCGCCACGGTCCATTCGTCTGGCCCGGCAAGAAGTCGGTCGGTGGTCTGCACGAGGAGCCCGCCGTCGATGGAGCGCATCGTCAAGGTCGCAGACCCAGGTGAGGCCGCTTCGATGATTCGAAGGTTCTTCTTGGTCGTGAGGACTTCCATCGCCTCCGGGGCGAAACTCGGCGCGACGATCACCTCGGTGAATACCTCGACGAGTTGTTCCGCCAAGGCTTTCGGGACTTCACGATTGAGCGCAACGATCCCACCAAAGGCCGAAACCGGGTCGCAGGCGTGGGCACGGGTATACGCCTCGACAATGTCGGCAGAGGTAGCAGCACCACAGGGGTTCGCGTGTTTGATCACTACGGCTGTCGGCTCCTCGCCCAGGGCGTGGACCAATTGCCACGATGCCTCGGTATCGAGAAGGTTGAGATAGCTCAGTGCCTTGCCGTTGTGCTGCACGGCATCGTCCCACCAGCTGCTCTGACCGGAGAACCGGTACCGGGCACCGACTTGATGCGGGTTCTCGCCGTAGCGGAGGTCTTGGACGCGCTCTGCTGCCAGGTGTATCGATTGCGGCAGTGGATCTTCGTCGCTCGAGTCCGGCTCGGGCTCGTCGAGCCATTCGACGATTGCCGCGTCGTAGGCAGCGGTGTGGGCAAAGGCTTTGCGGGCCAACCGACGTTTGGTCGACTGGGCGAGTTCGCCGGCGGAGATCTCCTCAGCAACGGCAGCGTAGTCATCTGGATCGACGACGACGCCGACAAACTCATTGTTCTTGGCTGCCGCTCTGACCATCGTCGGTCCCCCGATATCGATGAGTTCGATACCCGGGTCGGAGCTGAAGGGATACAAGTTCACGACCACGAGGTCGATCGGCGCGATGTCGTGAGTCTGGAGATCGGCCTGGTGTTCCTTGTTATTGCGGTCGGCCAGGATGCCGCCGTGAACCTTTGGGTGAAGCGTTACAACCCGATGCCCAAGCATGATGGGCGATCCGGTGTGATCGGCAACATCGGTGACCGGCAGGCCAGCATCAGCGATCACCTTCGCCGTGCCACCGCTGGAGAGCAAGGTCCACCCTGAGTCGACGAGCGAAGCCGCGAGCTCGGTGATTCCGGACTTGTCGAAGACGGACAGAAGGGCGAGCTTTGTTTTTGGCATCGCTGTCGGCACTAGGCCACGAAGGCCGAAGGTATCGAACCGAGTGAATCCAAGTTGATCGACTCATCGATGACCTTACGCAGAGTCGACACGTACAGGTCCCTTTCGACAACCTTGATGCGCTCATGGAGGGTCGGTTCGTCATCGCTCGACTCGACCTTGACCCGCCGCTGGGCGACGATCGGCCCTTGGTCGACCTCCGTAGTTGCAAGGTGGATCGTGCATCCGGTCTCGTCCACCCCAGCGCTGAGAGCATCGCGAACGGCGTGCCACCCAGGAAAGCTCGGCAAGAGCGAGGGATGGGTGTTCAGTATGCGGTTGGGGAAGGCATCAAAGACTGGCTGGGTGAGGATAGTTCCGAATCCCGCCATCGCTACGACATCGATCTCGCGATCAACCAGCGCCTCAGCGAGCTCAGTCGAGTACTCCACGCGATCAAATGCAGAGCCCCACTCTGTGCGCTCAACAAGTGCATTGCCAATCGAAGCTTTCTGGGCCAATCCCAGACCCTTGCACTGACGGTCAGCGACGACAAACTCGACCGGCAATTGGTTGTTTATCATCGCCGTCAGGAGGGTTCCGCTTCCTGACACAAGCACGGCAATACGCATCGAGTGAAAGGTACCCGAAAAACGGTGATCTGCGTCGAACCGTTCGCGATAATTGATGTGGATCTTCGACAAACCAAGCTCGTTCGTGCGCCTGCAACCGCCGAACGTTATGCGTCGAAGACGTCGTGGAAGTCCCGGCGCTCAAAGAGTTCGAGCTTGCCTCCAGCAGTGGCGTTATATATCGCTCGGCCATCTGCCTCATACATGGCTTTCGCGAGCTGATAGTTGTTGAGCACCCGTTCCAACTTGGGGTCCTTCCACGTTTTCCCCTTGCCGAAGTAATCCTTGTGGAAGTGGTTCGGGTCGTCCTCGGTGGAGGTGATGATGTCGCCCTCGACCTTCGCCGAATCAGGAATGGTGTAGCTGAAATCCATCCCGATGAGATACACCTCGGAGAACCCGAGGTAATACGCGAGTTGCAGGTTGATGATCGTGACGGACTGCCCGCAATACATCCGCTGGCTCGCGTTGGTCGAGAACCGAGGAACGCAGAAGTTCGGTGACTCGCTCGCATAGAAGCCTCGGTTCATCGTGAAATACGTGACCCCGGTTTGGGACCCCTCTTCAACCTCAACGTTCCCGTAGAGCTCCCGGTAGATAGTCGGGAAAAACTTGTGGCCGGCTTCATAGGCCTTGATTGCTTCGAGGTTCTCCTTCATTACCGAGGTGTCCTCAACCACGTAGTAGCTGAGCGGGAAGGTGATCGATTCGGCGTAGAAAATTCCGTTGACGCCGATGGTGAACTCGTCACGCAACCTGCCAAGTTCCAGATCGTTGAGCGAAGGGCCGTTACCGATGATCACGCAACGCTCGCCCGCGTGTTTGTTGCGGAACGTTTCGAGGTCGCCAATGTCGGCGGGGAGCCTCGGGTACTCCTCGGTCAACGCAAGGCTGGCGAGTTCGTAGTGTCCATGTCGTCGCATTTCCTGCGTAGGTCCTGCAGGCATCGCCGCCATGATGTCGTCGGCTGACGCGACGACGGTCGAACACGTTGTCGAGCGTGCCTCCTCCAGACGATCGATGGCACCGGCGTCGCTACGAAGCTCCGCGGTTACCGCTCCTGCTTCGGATGCCGCGTCGAGCACATCTCCGATCGTGGGGCCATATGGCCAGGCCGCAATAACTACACGCGCAGCGGCACCACCCAAGCTCCACTCATTGAGCGAAAGCCGCTCGCCTTTCCAATGTGCGTCGGCGACCTCGGAAACTCCGCTAGCGCCGTTCAATACATTGACCTCGATCATTACCGAACGTACGTCATCACTGAGCCCTGCGGCGACGCTTGCCATCTCTCGAGCTTGGCTAGCGTTGGCGGGCACGAACGCGACATCTATTTGCGGGGCCTCCATCGCGGTGACCTTGCGCGGCGCTGCCGTGGCACCGTGTTGAGCCAACCGTTCGAGAATGGTGTCCCGTATCGGCGCTACCTGGCCGCCCAAATGTGCGAAGCCCTTCGCGTCGAGCGTGAAGGCTCGACGGATGCCTTGGTCTAGGAGGTTTGGAACCGGCAAGCTGCGCTCGGCGATGGGCCAGAAGTCGGCGTCGACTTGATCGAGAGCGGCATCCATTTGAGCTTCGTCGTTCGTCAGGTGCGCCATACCCATGAACTGCAATGCTCGGTCGATCATCTTTAGCTGGTGCTGATAGTGCCCGATCGGCTGGTCGAATACGTAGGGGGTGTCGGGAAGGATCGATGCGGGGTCGAGCGGCTGGTGGATGCTTCCCAGAAGGCGGTTCGCTTCATTCAGATGCTCGCCCGGCATGGCGCGAACCATGCTGCCCTTCTTCTGACGGTAAACACCCAAGATGATGGGAATGCCCTGGAACACATAGCCGTGACGCATGAGGCGTTGCCAGCATTCCCAGTCCTCGGCACCGTGGCGCATCGATTCGTCAAACCCGCCGAAACGTTGCAACACGTCGGTTCGGAGGAGCGGTGCATGGCAGTTGAACGGGCACGATCCTTCGCTCTTGAGATGGTCCACGACCCTATGACGAAGCTTCACCGGGCCAGATCCGCCAGCCTCGCTGAACGTTATGTGCTCGCTGACATGCTCCATCCCGCTGAATACGCCGACGACCTCGTTGGATTCGCTGTGCCCGACGAGGTGACGCACGCGCTCCTCAAGGTTGTCGGGGTAAAAGAAGTCATCGCCATCGAGGAAGCAAACATAGGGAGTAGTCGCGAGGCGTAGACCGGTGTTGCGACTGGCGCTCAGGCCGGAGTTAACACCATGACGTACGACTTGAAAGCGCGAATCTGCACCGATCGCTGCGTAGGCCACGGCAACCGAGTCATCCGACGATGCATCGTCGACCACGATCACCCTGAAGTCCTCGAAGGTCTGCGCCTTCAAGCTCTGAACCGCGTCGGTGATGAACCGAGATTCGTTGTAACAGGGGACCACGATCGTTACCAGCGGTCCGTCGCCCTCGTTTCCAGTTGCCAGGCGATAGAGCGAAATGAGGTCCCCGGTGACTACAGCAGGCTTGGCGGGCTTCTTGGTGCCCGTGGCGCGACCCTCGGCATCGCTGAGTCGTTTACTCAAACGCCCGATTTGGTTCTCAAAGGTGCTGTCACGCACTTCAGCGTGATCAAGACGGTCCTCAGTCGCTGCGAGGCGAGTCGCCTGCGCTTCCGCCGCGTCAGTCAGCCATCCAACCCGGCGCCCGGTGAGGGCGTAGAGCAACAGGAGCGGCCCTAATCCGAGGACCCCGATGATGCCAGCCCACCATTCATTCGAAACAAATCCGATGAAGAACAGAACCGCCGAGGCAGCGACAACGAGCAGTCTCCAACCAGAGTAGAAACGCGCGACATTTTTGAGGGGCTCCAGCATCTGCACTCAGTCTAGAGAGCGATCGCTTGCGCCAACGAATTATTACGCAGCCGTCTCAGCGGTCTTCGGGTAGCCTTCGATCGTGATTTGGGCCGGACTGATCCTCATCGGAGCACTCGCCATCGCTGGCGCCACCGCTTGGTGGCGATTACTGAAGACGACAGCGGAGACCGAGCGTGCCCTCGGCGAAATCCGTGGGATTGTCGCTGAACAAGGCCAGCAACTCGCGTCCCAGGCAACGCAGATCAAACAACAGAACGCTCGCATTGAGACGCTTGCGAAGCGCATTCGTAAGCAGCGCGAGAGACTCGATTCCCAGAAGCAGCGCCTGCGCAAACAGCGCGAAGGAATGGAGACCATCCGCGAAGCGCAAAAACGCAACGTTGCTCGCATTGATGAACAGCGCCAAAGTCAACAAAAGGTCAACGCAAACCTACGCGAGAACGTGCAGGAGGCAAAGGACCGGGCCGCTCAGCTACGAACCGTCGTGGACGAGCGCCACGAGGGCAGCCGCCGCCGTCTGACCGATCTTGATGGCCAGGTCACCTCTACTAAAGGCCGGCTTTCCTCCGCGATGACCCAATCGAAAGCCAGCCGTGGCGAGTTCATTCACGGCTCGCGGCGAGACGTGCTCGATGAGGAACGTCAACTTCTCCTGGAAACAATCGCCCCCCAGTTGGGACTCGACTGGGTAAACGAGAGCCATATTCGATACCTCGAACACGCGGTACCCGCACTCGAGGCTCGACTGCGCGGCCGGTTAGCAGCGCCCACGGCATCGATGGTGCTCCGATCGCTCGTTGTTATGGCTGCGCCAGATCCGACACGCCTACTCGAGATTGGCACGCTGTACGGGTTGTCCGCGGCGTTCCTTCACGAGACGGTCCAACCGAAGAAGAAAGGGTTGCATCAGGTCGTTATCGACCCCTTCTTTGGTTACTACGGCCAAGACAACCCGGACCTGTTCACACCAATCCCGGTTATTGAAGACGTGTTCGTCGAGAACATGCGCCGCGTCGGCGCCCAGGCTGAAGACTTCGACGTGGTCGTCGGACTCGCCGAGGACGAGGCCATTCAAACGCAGTTCGCCAACAAGAAGTTCGATGTTCTCATCATCGACGGTGACCACTCCTACGAGGGCGTCAAACGCGACTACGAAAACTACGCGGGACATGTCCCATCCGGAGGCTATGTCATCATCGACGACTATCGAGGCCCCTCATGGCCTGAGGTGACCGAGTATGTCGATGAGGTCGTGTTTACCGATGACCGCTTCGAGCTGGTAACCGGGGAACTCCGCACTGCGGTTGTGAAACGCAAGTAGAAGTTACGTAAGTAAGCCGTCCCACCGGGCATCAAATGGGTGTTGTTGCCATATGGCGACCCCCGGCGTAAACCATGAAACTGAAGGGAAATTGATCAGGTTCCCTCCATATTCGGAGACGAGGGTGGCGAGAGCGCCGTGAACCCGTTGGTCCTCTTCTTCGTCTGCGATGCGATAGGTGTTGTCGAAGATGACCAGGCCATTTCTGGAGAGCTTCGATCGCACCGCCGCAAACTCTTCGAGCACATCGACTACGAGGTGCGAACCGTCGAGGAACGCGACCTGAACCACGTCAATCTCCTCGAGCACTGACCCGAGTAGGGACTTCGCATCGCCCAAGTGTTGCGTGACAATATCTGCCACCCCGGCTTCAGCCAGATTTACTTGCGCTCGCCCATAGAACCCCTCGTCTATCTCGAAGGTGTGGATGTGTCCCTCCGCTGGAGAATCGAGAAGTGACTGAGCGAGCATGATGGTGCTCGAACCGTGGTTGGTTCCGGTCTCGACGATGACGTTCTCGGACTCGTGATCTAGGGAGGTCATGACGAGGTAGTACAACAACCCCCAACCGGGGTAACCAATCGACCACCCAGAACGCTCTTTGGCGCCGGCGAGGTCGGTGACATTGTCCAGCTCACGCAAGTGCGGATTCGGTAGCAACCGGCGGTCATAGTCGTACTGGCGAAAGAACTTGGGGTCGCGCATTAGGAGTACGTTAGTCGCTTGGCGGAGTCAACAGACCCAACGACTCAACGTCAGCGCCGGAAAAGAAACTTGTTGCAACAAGGCCGCCACGAGTCCACTGGCTGAATGACTTCTGGACGGCGAACGCTGCCTTATTCTGAGTCCTCGTCGGCGAGCGTGAGCGCTGCTGTTAGCTCCTCGAGCCGGGATGGCTCGACCTCGACAGTTTCGCCAAGATCAGGGTCGTCGCAGCCGCCAAGGCCACCGCCACCACCACTCGATCGCAGACCGAAACTCGGTTCGACAAATCCGCTGCCGGGGTCATCTGTGGTGAACCATCGTTCGACCGCAGTTGCGATCGCCACCGCGGAGGCTTCTTGCAATTCGCCGGTTCGGAACAGCTCAACTTCTTGTTCGTTGCCCATGAAGGCCATTTCCGCCAAGACGGCTGGTACTTGAGGAAGTCGGACCATCCCGTAGAAATCTTGTCCGGTCTCGGCGTTCGGGCGGTACGTGGCGCCGGCGTCGGTGCCCGCAAACCACTCGATATCGAACTGTCCGAGGGACTCGCGAGCCTCTTCGACCAGCAGCCCGGCGAAGCGGCGCGATTCCGATGAGGTTTGCTGGTAGTACACCTCGGTGCCGGGAACATCGGAGGTTGGAATGTTGGTGTCGGTTCCCTGATGGTGGATGCTGACGAGTAGTTCTGCTCGCACGCTCTCTGCGATCTCGACACGGGTGACGAGTGGGATTCGGAAATCCTCATAACGAGTGAGGAGCACTTCGAAGCCGCGCTCCTCTAACAACTCCTCGGCCCGGATCGCGACCTCAAAGTTCAGATCCTTCTCCGCGATTCCATCGTCGGTAACAGCGCCCGGTTCGAAACCACCGTGACCGGGGTCGAGGACAACATGCACTCTGTCGGTTGCATCGCCATCATCGGTAATGGCCACTCCCTGGCAGGGCGTTCGAATGACGAGGCCTTCGTCGATCTCGGAAAGCACAGGAGCGACCACATCGGTGTCGGTCCGAACCACTCTGGCCACTCCGTCGAGATCGAGCGGAGGGGCGATCGTTGTCGTAGTCGTGGTCGTGGTCGTTGTCGTGGTGGTCGTAGTTGTTGTGGTAGTCGTAGTCGTGGTGGTCGGGCTAATGACGGCACGGGTCGCAGAGGATTCCGACGCAGAGGAGCACGCGGCCATGACGAGCGCGAGCGCTACCAAGATTGCCCACGGTGATCTGATGCCGACGCCAGAGCCGCGACGCAGCCGCCGAAGTCCTCGATTCGGGACGGTATGGCACGCGTTGTTCAAACCGTCCTCCATATCTTCAGTCTTGTGGGAGAGGTGTCCCACCGGTGGGACCACAAACAGAGTCGCACAGAGAGTAGCCGGAACCTTTTGGTTAAGTTCGGCGCTCTGGGACCGAAACCAAGAGCATCGTTAAGAACTTCTGCGGAATGAGCGATGTCCTTACGGGGTTATTTACTGTCGACTCGATGAACATTCGTTATCCGCAACTCAACGTGTCAGAAAGGCTGAATAGACAATGAGCACCATAGACATCACCACCGAAGAATTCGAAGACACCGTCCTCGCTGACGGCATTGTAATCGTTGACTTCTGGGCGGGTTGGTGTGGACCTTGTCAGGCATTTGCACCGGTGTACGAAGCCGCTGCAGAAAAGCACGAGAACGTTACTTTCGCAAAGGTTGACACCGAGGCTGAGCAGGCACTCGCCGGTGGCCTAGGAATCCAGTCGATTCCTACAATCATGGCCTTCCGCGACGGCATTCAGGTCTTCTCCCAGCCAGGAGCACTGCCAGAAGCTGCCCTCGAGGGACTTATCTCCCAGGTTGAGGCACTCGACATGGACGCGGTCCGTGCCGAGATCGAAAAGCACGAGTCTGAACACGTGCACAGCGAGGCCTGTAACCACTGATTTGCTCAGCGGTCGCAATCCGAGCCTTCGGCTCTCGATGCTCGGCTGCCGGCCGGAGGCCGCGTCCGTTCGAACCGGCTTCGCAGCTTCGAACTAGCTAGCTCAGCGGTCGCATAAGAACACGAAAGGCCCGGCGCATTGCGCCGGGCCTTTCACGTTTTGCTCGGATCCGGATACTTAGAGCCCGGCGACGATCTCGGCCATGAGGTCACCGGCTTCGGTTGGGTTCAGCCCAACCTGCACGCCAGCGTCGCGTAGCGCTTCCATCTTCGCCGCAGCCGTTCCCTTGCCACCCGACACGATGGCGCCGGCGTGGCCCATCTTCTTTCCGGGAGGCGCCGTGACGCCAGCAACATAGCTGACGACCGGCTTGGTGACATTGGCCTTGATGTACTCCGCGGCCTCTTCCTCGGCTGATCCACCGATCTCGCCGATCATCATGATCGCCTTGGTCTCGGGGTCGGCCTCGAACGCTTCAAGGCAGTCGATGAAGTTCGTGCCCGGAACCGGGTCGCCACCGATGCCGACCGACGTGGTCACACCGATGTCCTTCTCCTTGAGCTCATAGACAGCCTGGTAGGTGAGCGTTCCCGAGCGACTAACGACACCGACGGGTCCACCAGGCTTCGCGATGTGACCTGCGGTGATGCCGATGTTCGCCTTGCCAGGGCTGATGATGCCCGGACAGTTAGGTCCGAGAAGACGGGTGTTGGGGAAGTCGGCCTTGAGCTTGTTGTAGAACCACGCTTCGTCGTGCATCGGCACGCCTTCGGTGATTACGACAACGAGTTCCATTCCGGCCTCTGCTGCTTCCATCACCGCACCCTTGACCGCAACCGGAGGCACGAAAACTACCGATGCCGTGCAGTCGGTCGCTTCCTTCGCGTCGGCGACGCTCGCGAAGATCGGCATACCGTCGACTTCGGTGCCTGCCTTCTTGGGGTGGGTACCGCCGACGACTTTGGTGCCGTACTCGCGGTTGAGGTTGCCGTAGTAGCGGCCTGTGCTTCCGGTCAGCCCTTGGTAGACGACCTTGGTGTTCTCATCGAGAAAAATTGCCATTGTTCTTCAGTCCTATTCTTCTTGGTCGTGTTCAGCCCGCGACGAGCGATACGGCCTTTTCGGCGGCGCTAAGCATCGTCTCTTCCATCATGAGTGCATCGCCCAGGTGCGGAGCGAGCATCTCGCGTCCCTGCTGCGCGTTTGTGCCATCTAGGCGAATGACGATGGGGCTATCGAGATCGACCCGCTCCATCGCTTCGATAATGCCTTGGGCAACTTCTTCGCCACGGGTGATTCCACCGAAGATGTTGATGAAGATGGACTTGACGTTGGGATCGTTGTTGATGACTTCAAGTGCACCGGCCATCACATCGGCGTTGGCGCCGCCACCAATGTCGAGGAAGTTGGCTGGCTTTCCGCCTACCTGGTTCACGACATCGAGCGTGCTCATCGCAAGGCCAGCGCCGTTGGCAATAACGCCCACAGAACCGTCGAGGCCCACGTACTGGAGCCCCCTGGCATGGGCTGCGGCTTCGCGCTCGTCACGAGTTTGGGTCTCGTCGTATTGCTCGTAGTCGGGATGACGGAACTCAGAGTTCCCATCGAGGGTGACTTTCGAATCGAGCACGTGAACTTCTCCCCCAGGGGTGAGAATCAGTGGGTTGATCTCGACGGAATCCGCGTCGCCTTCGGTGTATGCGGTGTAGAGCTTGCCGAGAACATCCACCGCTCCTTCGACCGCAGCGTCGGGAAGCTTGGCTTCAGCGATCCAGCTCCGGAGCGTGTCTTCGCTAAGGCCTTCGACGGGGTCGATCCAGATTCGGGCAATCTTTTCTGGAGTCTCTTCAGCGACCGCTTCGATGTCGACACCTCCCTCTGCGGAGAGCATGCCTAGATGCAGTTTCTTGGAACGGTCGAGCAAGAAACTGGCGTAGTACTCCTCGGCGATGTCACTGGCCTTCTCGATCCAGATGCGCTTAACGATGTGGCCCTTGATGTCCAAACCGAGGATGTTCTCGGAGTGCTCCTTGACGGCGTCGATGTCGGCGGCGAACTTCACGCCGCCCGCTTTTCCGCGACCTCCGGTGTGCACTTGAGCCTTCACCATCACCGGTGTGCCCAGCTCTTCGGCTGCAGCGACGGCTTCCTCGACAGAAAAGGCGATCTTTCCCGGCGACACGGGCATGCCGTACTGCGCAAAGAACTCTTTGCCTTGATACTCGAACAGGTCCACTGATCTCTCTTCTCGTAGGTGTCTACTGCGGCGTTTAAAAATCGCCGCCACCAGCGATACTAGGCAGATAGGTTGCTGTTCCCGTTCGATCGAGCGTGAACGTTTGAAGACATCACGAAAGCGAGTCACGTGCCCGTTGCGAAAGGACCGTCATTCGATCTACGAAGCGCGGCCATATTTGGCGGTGCTGCCGTGTTGGCCGCGATCATCATTGGACTCGTTGCGCTCGAGCTCGGCACGCGGTCGAACACCTTGGTGCTGGGGTCGATCGACTTCGGCGACACCAACGTTACGCGGCTCGCCGAGACCATCTCCGATGAGGGTCCGCTGTTGTTCCCCGACATTGCAAGTGGCACCCGGGATATCTGGGTAAACCACGTTGGCGAATCGCCAGGCGAGGGTTGGTTCGCCTTCGAGGCTCGACTCCCGGGCGAATCTCGCGATTGTTCGGTTGGTTGGGCGCCCGCCGATCGAACCTTTGTCAATGGATGCTCTGGCCAATCATTCCCCGAAACGGGCGAGGGACTGCCGCAGATCCCGGTGTTTATCGACGGAACCGATCTCATAATCGACCTCAACGGCATCCGCAGCGCAGATGAATTTGCCGGGTTTGTGCCTGACGAATAAGCCTGACCAGCGAAACCCAATTTCGTGTGACGAATTCACGAAATTTGGTGGAAAAGACGCCATTTAGTCAGTCCTAGCGGAATTGGTCTGATTTACTAGGTGAACACAACGGGTGGCGAACCCCCAGTGACTCGAAACGACGGCGGATATATCGTTGCGAAAAAGTCACTATCAGAGGCTCTGGGCATCAGCTCAGAGCCTCTGGGCTTTTTGAGGCCCACTCTCGGTGAGGCCTGCGGCGACTAGACCTTTTCGAGTGGCGCCCAGCTGAGGAGTAGCTGCTTTTCGCCTACTCCTGGAAAACGAACCCTCGCCTCGGTCTTGTCACCAGCACCGGTCATATCGATGATGACCCCTTCGCCAAACTTTGCGTGGCGCACGTCATCACCGACTTTGAGACCAAGATCGTGGGCACCGGCTCCATCGGTGGATGTCGATGACCCAGATCGACGCATCGCGGCATCGACCATCGACTCTCGCTGAGCCTCGCGCTGCTCTTCGCGTCCACGCCCAGAGAACGACGAGCCGAAGCTCGATGACCCTGACGAACCCGACGATCCGAAGCTCGAGCTCTTACGACGAGCCCGCGAGCCCTCCGCATCTTGCACAAGACTCTCCGGAACCTCGTCGAGGAACCGGCTCGGAGGGTTGTACTGCGTCGTCCCGTGCAACATCCGACTCCACGCATGCGACAAGAAGAGCCGCTCGCGAGCACGGGTGATTCCGACATAGGCCAGGCGCCGTTCTTCTTCGAGCTCTCGCGGCTCACCGAGCGATCGCATGTGCGGGAAGACGCCATCTTCGAGCCCGATAAGAAACACGACCGGGAACTCGAGCCCCTTGGCCGAGTGCAGGGTCATCAAGACCACCTGGGATTGATCATCGTCGAGCGAGTCGGTATCGGCGACGAGGCTGACCTGTTCGAGAAACTCATCCGCGGTGTCGAAGTCCTCGGCACCTCCGACGAGCTCTGCGAGGTTTTCTAGCCGCCCCTCTGCTTCAATGGAGCGCTGCTCCTCGAGCTCGATAATGTAGGCGGACTTGTCGAGCAGAATTCGTAGCAATTCATCGGGGCCTGTGTCTGCGACCAGCTGGGCGGTGCTGTCGAGGATCTCGAGGAACTCGTCGATGCCCTTCATTGCACGACCGGTCACGCCCGCATCGTCGTAGTTACGCAGGGCGTCGATAAACGGGACGCCCTCCATCTGCGCCCACTGGTCGAGCTTTGCGACGGTCGAGTCGCCGACGCCGCGCTTTGGGACATTGAGGACACGCTTGACGCTGACCTCGTCGACCGGGTTGACCACGGCCTTCAGATAAGCGAGCGCATCTTTGATTTCGCGGCGGTCATAGAAGCGGGTGCCCCCGACCACTTTGTACGGAATGTTGACGCGAACGAGGTATTCCTCCAGCGCACGGCTCTGTGCGTTGGTCCGATAGAAGACCGCCATGTCGCCCCAACGGTGAGTTCCGCCCTCGTGCAGGCGGGCAATTTCGTGGGCCACCCACTGGGCCTCGTCGACCTCGTCGTCGGCGAAGTAGCGCATGATCTTCTCGCCGGGACCCGCATCGGTCCACAGTTCCTTCGGCTTGCGGCCCTCATTCTGGGTGATGACAGCATTCGCTGCATCGAGAACGGTCTGGGTCGAGCGATAGTTCTGCTCGAGCAAGACCGTCGTGGCGTCGGGGAACGTCGTTTCGAATTCCAAGATGTTGCGAATGTCGGCGCCGCGGAACCGGTAGATCGACTGGTCACCATCGCCGACCACGCAGACCTGGCGGTGTTGCTCGGCGAGCATGGTGACCATCGCGTTCTGCACCTTGTTCGTGTCTTGGTACTCATCGACGAGAACATGTTTGAAGCGACGCTGATAGTTCTGGAGAACGTCGAGGTGATTGCGGAACAAGCGAACCGTGTTGAAGAGCAGGTCGTCGAAGTCCATGGCGCCCGCTTTGCGCAGGCGAGCCTGGTACTCGGCGTAGACCTCGGCGATCTTGCGTTCGAAGATCGTTGCGGCTTGTTCGGTGTACGTCTCGACGTCGAGGTCATCGTTCTTCGCGGCGCTGATCGCCGCGTGCACCGAACGGGGCGGGAACTTCTTCGTGTCGAGGTTTAAGTCACGCAACACGTAGGTGGTGAGTCGCACGGCGTCGGATTGGTCGTAGATCGTGAACGACGAAGGGAAACCGAGCCGGTCACCGTCACGTCGAAGGATCCGCACACATGCCGAGTGGAAGGTAGAGACCCACATCTTCTCGGCTACCGGCCCAACGAGCGCGCCGACGCGGAACTTCATCTCGTCGGCGGCCTTATTGGTGAAGGTGATCGCCAGAATTTCGAACGGCGAAACGCCGCGTTCTTGGATCAGGTGCCCGATCCGGTTGGTGAGCACTCGGGTCTTGCCGGACCCGGCGCCGGCGACCACCAAGAGCGGACCGCCCTCATGCAGGACCGCCGTTTCCTGTGCTTGATTGAGACCATCGATAAGCGCGCTCGTCACCCGGTCAACCATACAGGTGTTCGGTTTTGCTCGCGTGGGTTTACGGGCGTGCTTTAGGGGGTTTGGCTAGGGA
>CAZTDG010000006.1:0-17265 GCA_964612655.1 uncultured Acidimicrobiales bacterium
TAGCCCCAGGTGAGTTGCATCCAGCCCGATAGTGATTCGCCCGGTTGGAGAACCTGCGGTGATCGGTTGAGGTCGTTGGGCGCTCCGGACTGGGGCTCGATCGCCACCGCGTGGTCCATTCGGTTGAAGACGACCCAGTGGTCCATGTCTGATGTCAGCCGAAGGGTGAGGGCATCGCCCCAATGCAGGACCGGTTGTTGGGTGACGTTGACGAACGTGTCGTCCCACGGACCCTCCGGCGAGGCTACGAGTTCTCCCGTGACGAGTTGGCCGCTATCGACCGCATACATTTCCTCGGCAGCGAAGTCGATCGTCAACGGTTCTCCTCGGTCGAGCTCACGGCGGTACCACGGATGCCAGCCGAGCTGGGCCGGCATGGCGTGCTCGCCAGCGTGAATGGTCATGGTGACCTTGAAGTGATCCTCGGTGAGCTCGAAGACTTGCTCGACCCAGCCGCCGAACGGCCACGGCTCGGCGAGGTCGGTGCGAAGCGTCGTCGATGCTTCGCCCTGTTCGGTGACGTCCCATGCGCCATGCATCACGGTGCCGTGATTCGCGTGTGGGGCCGACGTGACGGGGAACTCGTGTGTGCGGCCGTCGAAGTACAGCCGGGCGAAGCCGAGACGCCCGGCCCATGGGGCCATCGGGAACGATCCCCAGCGGGTCGGCTTCGCGCCCTCGGTCACGAGGAGCTCCATGTCATTTACAACGAGCGAAGAGACCCGCCCGCCGTCCTCGGCATCGATTGTCAATGTGGCTCGCTCAGAGGTTATTTGCATGTACAAGACACTAAGCGATTCAGATCATGCTGGATCGACTGACGTCGACTGATATCACCTTGGCCGACCAGATCGTTGCGGCGGCGTATACGCGTTAGCCCAAGCGTCGGGCGATGCCATCCCACACGTCGCGGTCGATTCCCATGCCGGCGTGAGTTGAGCGCACTTCGATGTTCTCGACATCGGGACTGAAGGTATCGATGCATGCCCGCCAATCGACCACGTGATCGTGTCGGCTGTAGAAGGCGGTGATCGGGCGCTCGATCGGGATCGAGTTTCGGAGGTCCACGACCCCGGCGATCCGGTCGACTTCCTGCTCTGGATAGAAGCGTGCCCCTCGGGTGAACTTCGGGCCTCCGAAGATCGGTGTGCCGTAGGTGAAGACGTGGGCCACAAGATCGGGTCGGTCACGGGCTGCCTCCCGAGCGAAGATGCCGCCGTTGCTCCAACCGATCAAGGTCGCGGGCTTTCCCGTTGCCTCAACCCGGTCGTCTACCCGCTCGACGAACTGATCGAGCATCTTTTCGACCTCGGCGGTGTTCTTGCCGAACCCCCAGCCAACACAGTCATGGCCGAGCTGGGAGAGGAATCCCCGCAGTGGTGATGTGGCCAAGTCCGTCGTCCCAAATCCGGGGATAGCGATGATGTTTGCCGACCCTCTCGGCAGGCTCCGAAGCGATGAGGCACGCTCGGCTAGGCGTGGGATTTCGCGGAACGCGGCGAGCTCGCGAAGTTTGGAGGATGTAGGCGCGGCAAAGGCAGCCGCATTCGAATCGGGCATGGTCTCGATCGGTTAGGCGGGAATCTCGATGTGTACCGTACCGCCGGGCCCGGGTTCTGCCCAGATTCGGCCGCCGAGGGCGTCGATAATGCCTTTGCTAACGGCTAGGCCAAGACCTGCGCCACCTTGGGCTCGTTCGCGTGCCTCGTCATGACGACGGAACGGTTGGAAGGCGGCCTCGGTGAAGTCGGGAGGAAACCCAGCCCCGCCGTCGAGAACCGAAATACGGGAATCGTCGGGTTCAACCTGAATGTCGATCACGTCGCCTTCAGGGGCGTGGCGAATGGCGTTCGTGATCACGTTCTGGAGGACGCGATTGAGCTGAGCTGGATCGGCGGTGACCGGAAGCGAGTCCGGGCCATTCACCCGAAGCTCGATGTCTTTGGCATCGGCGATAAGGCCGAGCTGCATCGCGACGTCGGTAACGGTTGTCATCGCGTCCATCGGGCCGGCGCGAAGCTCGAGGCGACCCGCTTCTAGCTGACCGATGGTGAAGAGGTCATTGATGAGCGTTTCCACAGCGGCGATGTCAGCAGAAATGGTTTGCAGGTAGCGGTCGGGATCGGGGGCTACTCCGTCGAGGAGCGCTTCCGTCGCCAAACGCATCGATGTCAGCGGGGTTCGAGCATCGTGGCTGAGCGATGCGAGCGTGGTGGAACGTTCGTGTTCGGCTTCGTCGCGTTCGGCTCGTGATGTGGCGATCTGCTGAACCATCGCGTCGATCGCTGCTGCGAGGGCTCCGACTTCGTCCATACGGGCAAGGTCGGCGCGAGCTTCGAGGTCGCCCCCTCCAACCCGCTGGGCAACGTCGGTCAAGGCCGCGAGATCTTCGGTAAGGGGGCGGGCCAATAGGTAGATCACGCCGATGGCCAGCGCACTGGCGAACGCGACGAGGATCAGGAGGAACGGCAGGTCATCGGACGCGATGAACATCGAACGCGAACCGACCACGAGAGCGGCAGCGATCACGATCGGACCTGACACGGCCGCGACCAGCATGCGCCTGGTCAACGAGCGAGGTCCAAACACCGAGAAGATAACGGTGATGGCCATCGCCGCGACAGCGATTGCGATCAGCAACAGGATGAGTTCGTTGCGCTCGTCGGTCGTGGGCGCCATCACGATCTCGGTCGTGACGGTTGACGCTAAGCCCGCAAGCGTGGCGATGACCAGAAGTCCGATTAAGAACTGCGGCCATCGTTGTTGTTGGGTGTTCTTAGCCACGACGCATCACGGGTCGAATCTATATCCAACTCCGAAGACTGTCATCAGGTGCTCGGGCTTCGAGGGGTCATTTTCGAGGCGGCCACGCAGACGACGAACGTGCACGGTGACAGTCGAAGGGTCTTGCCACTCGGTGGAGGAACCCCACACCTTTTGCAGCAGGTCTTCACGGGTGAGCGCCTCGCCGGGGTGCGCGAGGAAACAGCTCAACAACTCGAACTCTTTACGTGGGAGATCGACAACGTCGCCACCCTTGGTAACGGTCCAGCGGGCAGGATTGACGACGACGTCACCAAATTCGGTGAGCATGTCGGAGCCGCCGACCTCTTCGGTGGTGCGGCGCAGCACCGAACGCACACGGGCGACAACCTCGCGAGCCGAGAACGGCTTCACGACGTAATCGTCAGCCCCTGCTTCGAGTCCTCGGACTCGATCGATCTCGTCGCCACGAGCGGTCAACAAGATCACCGGCAGCTTGGTCGTACTTCGAATGAAGCTCAATACATCGAGCCCGTTGCGCTTTGGCAACATGAGGTCCAACAGGACCAGGTCGGGGTTGTCGTCGCTAACAGCGGCGACAGCAGCGTCGCCATCACCGGCTTCTACAACGTTAAAACCATCGGAGGCCAGGTATTGCGAGAGGACCTCGCGAACCATCGGCTCATCATCCACTACTAAAATTTTCGGCATAGCGCTCACGGGGAAGTAGAACCCTGGTTGTGAACAGACCCTTCCCTTGGCTCCTGAATTTCTTAAGAACACGACAGATTTGATTAAGGCCGTTTACCCGTCGTTGTCATTTCCGGGGCAAAGAGACTCGATTGCAGGATTCGCGGTTTCGGGATTGGTTCTTTACGCGTCCGGTTCTAGACTCAGACGCTGGACTGGTTACCGCCCACTTTCCTCGGCGGGACCCCATCAGGAGCTGACATGTCCACCATGACCCCCAAAGCATCAGAGATCGAGCGCTCGTGGCATGTCCTCGACGCGGAAGGCCTCGTGATTGGTCGTTTCGCGACCGAAGTGGCCAACATCTTGCGCGGCAAGCACAAGCCCACGTACACCCCGAACCTCGACACCGGCGATCATGTGATCATCATCAACGCCGACAAGGCTGTGCTCACCTCGAACAAGGCTGAGCGCAAGAAGCTCTATCACCACACCGGCTTCCCGGGTGGCATCAAGGAGACGACCTACGCCGAAGCTATGGAGAAAGACGCTGCCGAAACGGTCCGTCGCTCCATCCGCGGCATGGTCCCGAAGACTCGCCTCGGCCGTCAGCAGCTCAGCAAGCTGAAGGTATACGCCGGCTCCGAGCATCCGCATGGCGCTCAAAGCCCAGAACCACTCGTTATCGAACACGCCCGGCTCAAGTCGTAGCTGGAACAGAGGATCTTCTCATGGCAACTGCAACTCCTATTCAGGCAACCGGACGTCGTAAGCGGGCCGTAGCTCGCGTTCGCCTCGTTCCAGGCGACGGCACGATGACCGTAAACGGTCGTGCGCTCGACGATTTCTTCCCCTCGGCTGTCCACCGTCAGATGCTCAGTGAGCCGTTCCGGGTCACCGAGTGCGAAGGCCAGTGGGACGTCAGCGTCACCATGCACGGTGGCGGCCAGACCGGCCAAGCCGGTGCTATGCGCCTCGGAATCGCCCGTGGACTTCTCGAGGTTGATCCCGAGTACCGGGATTCGCTGAAGAAGGCCGGATTCCTCACCCGAGATCCTCGTAAGAAGGAATCGAAGAAGTACGGCCTCAAGAAGGCACGTAAGGCTCCTCAGTACTCGAAGCGCTAGTCGCTCCCGAGATACCCGTCGATGGCGCTGCGGTTCGGCACCGATGGTGTGCGCGCGGAAGCGTTCACCGTCCTTACAACGCAATATGTTCGCGCCCTTGGCGCCGCTGCAGCCTCTGTCATAGGTGGCGAGTCGTTTCTCGTCGGTAGAGACACGCGCGAATCCGGCCCCGAGCTCTTGCGCGCCTTTGCGCAGGGATGTGCCTCCAGGGGAGTGAGCGTCGTCGACCTCGGCGTCGTTCCTACGCCAGCGGTCGCGCATATGAGTTCCACCTTGGCGATACCTGCCGCGATGCTCTCGGCCTCGCACAACCCGTGGCAAGACAATGGCGTCAAGCTCTTCTCTTCTGGTGGCCGCAAGCTCAGCGATGACGATCAAGATGTGATCCAAGCCGAACTCGATCGCAATCCGTCTCTCGCCGAGACCGACGAGGAGCCTCAAATCAGCGAGGGGATGATCACCCCGTACGTAGACGCGGTTGTTGGCTCCATCGGCGGCCGGTTCGAGGGTGTTCGGGTAGCGCTCGATTGTGCACACGGTTCAGCCAGTGCCACCGCAGCGACGATCTTTGAGCGCCTAGGTGCCGACGTGGTGGCACTCGCCGATCAACCCGATGGCCGCAACATCAACTCAGGCGTTGGTTCGACCCACCCCGAGTTCCTCCAACAAGCCGTTCTTGAGCAGGGCGCGAGTGTGGGGTTCGCATTCGATGGCGACGCCGATCGTGTGGCCGCCGTTGGCTCTGATGGGGAAGTGATCGATGGCGACCGCATTATCGCCATGACCGCGTTGGATCGTCGAGACTCCGGTCGACTCGCACATGACACCGTCGTAATCACCGTCATGGCGAACCTCGGATTCCGGGTGGCGATGGAAGCTGAAAACCTCGCGATGGTCGAGACGCCGGTGGGAGACCGCTACGTACTCGAAGCTCTCGATGAGGGTGGCTACAGCCTGGGTGGCGAACAGTCAGGCCACGTCATCCACCGAGATCTCGCCACGACCGGCGACGGTGTGCTAACCGCCGTGCAACTGCTCGATGCCGCGGTTCGTCGAAACGTTGACCTTGGCGAGTGGGCTGCGGGCGTTATGACCCGCTATCCCCAGATCCTCGAGAACGTACGAACCGACGACAAGATCCCGAACCTCGTCGAACGCTTGGCGCCTGCGATCGATGCCGAAGAAGCCGAACTCGGGGCAGATGGGCGAGTGCTCATCCGTGAGTCCGGCACCGAACCCGTCGTCCGGGTCATGGTCGAAGCCGCCGAACAAGCCGTCGCACGAGCATCAGTAGACCGCCTCGTCGCCGCCGTCGAAGCACTGGCGTAGCCAAGGTCAATCATCTGGGGTCAGACCCTCTCGTATTTCTCTCGTATTTCTGACAGCGCCGTGGAACCTGTGGCCAGGGCGGCGGCGTTTGGGAGCGAGTGGAGGGAGATTCCATATGGAGATTCACTATTCGTTTGAGCTCATCTTCGGGGTAATCGCCGTAACTGCGTTGTTGTTGGCCCTCGTTATGCGCCGCTCCGGAGCACGTGCGAGCAGGCTCGCGCGTGCCCGGCGGCGAGCGAGGGCCTCGACCTCTCCGAAGATCACCGAGGCTGTCCGCTTAAAGAGACAACGTCGAAATGCGAGGACATAGCGCGCCGCAACCGTAAGAGAGGCGGCGCTGAATGTGTGGGGCGTACTCCCTACAGCAAATGTCGCACTACTCGCGCCCTGATTTCGTATCCTTGCGGGGCGGTTTCGTTTCTGACGAACAAGCCGCAAAACGTCGAAGGAGACCAATTCCCATGTGTGGAATCATCGCTGTGGTTCGAAAGCGCTCAGAACGGCCGGTACCGGCCAGCGCCGACGTCTTGTCCCTCGTGCAGGGCGTTACCTCCGATGTGGAATCGGTGGCGCTCGCCGACGCTCTCTCGCCACTCGTTGCCGTTGGCGAACGGCTCCACGAAGCTGACCGGTTGTTGCGTGGAACGTCTGGCCTTCGGGTGCTCCTTTCTGACACCGGTCTTGGCGAAGCCATCCGTGCTGAACTCTCAGCCCTCAACGGGGTTCTCGACGGACTCGAATCGCAGCTCGATGCCCAAGCCACCGTCGATTCACTCGATCTCGAAACGGTCAATGCAGCGCTAATCAGCGTCCGCGATGCGGCGTGGAACATCGAACGTGACCGGCTCCGGGCCGCGGCGGTGGTGTCGGACCTCGGTGGCCGTGATGTCCGCGGCGCTGGAATCGACGCCATCTTCTCGGTGCATCAAGCACTCTCGGCCATCGACCGTATGGAAGTCCGTGGCCGCGACTCGGCCGGGCTGCACCTGCTCATCAGCGACCATGGTCTCGACCTCGATAGCCCGGAGATCACCGCGGTACTCGAAGCCCGTTCTGAGGCAACCGAACTGTTCACCGACTCTGCCGTCAAGCGCGTCGGCGACCGCCTGAGCGTCGTCTACAAGGTGGCCGCCGAGATCGGTGAGCTCGGAGACAACACCGCGTCACTACGAAACAGCATCCGCAACGACGACCTGCTCCGACGAGCACTCGACAACGACACCGCCGAGGTCGTCGTACTCGGCCACACCCGTTGGGCCAGCGTCGGCATTATCTCCGAACCCAACGCCCACCCGGTCAACAGCGAGCTCGCCGACGATTCGGCCCGGCCATATTGCACCGCGGTGCTCAATGGCGACGTCGATAACTACGGCGACCTGATCCGAGCCGAGGACCTCTGCATCGCCGACGACATCACCACCGACACCAAGGTCATCCCAACGCTTACGTCAAAGCACTTGAGCGAAGGCCACGACATCACCGAATCGTTCCGTCGGTCGGTATCGGTGTTCGAAGGATCGGTCGCCATCGGCCTCTCCAGTGTCGAAGCGCCCAACGACCTGCTCCTCGCGCTTCGCGGCAGTGGACAGTCGATCTACGTCGGCCTCGCGGAGGACAGCTTCATCGTGGCCTCCGAGCCATACGGTGTCGTCGAAGAAACCCAGCGATACATCCGCATGGACGGCGAAACCCCGGCCAACCCGGATAACCCCAGCGCGAGTCGAGGCCAGATCATGCGCCTCGATGGCGCACTCGCCGGCGAGGTAGAGGGCATCGATCGAGTCGGCTACGACGGCACCGCCTTGCCGATCATCGACGACGACATCGCCACCGCACAAGTCACCACTCGAGACATCGATCGCGGCGACTACGAGCACTACCTGTTCAAAGAGATCAGCGAATCGCCTCGCAGCTTCCGCAAGACCCTGCGCGGCAAGCTCGTCGAAGCAGACGACGGAACACTCCACGTCACCCTCGGCGAGTCATCGATGCCGCCAGCGGTCGCCGACAAACTCCGGGCCGGACAGATCCGTGAGATCCACGTCATCGGTCAAGGAACCGCCGCTATCGCCGGTCAGGCGGTCGCCGAAGCCATCAAGAGCGAGGTCGACGGACACATCCACGTCCAGGCGATTGCCGCGACCGAGCTGAGTGGCTTTGGCCTTCGCAAGGACATGAGCGACGTGTTGATCGTTGCGATCTCGCAGTCGGGAACGACCACCGACACCAACCGCACCGTCGACATCGTGAAGCAGCGTGGCGCGTCGGTGCTCGCGATCGTGAACCGACGCGGCAGCGACCTCACCGATCGAGCCGAAGGCGTGCTCTACACCTCCGATGGTCGAGACGTCGAAATGTCCGTCGCCTCTACCAAGGCGTTCTACGCCCAAATCGCTGCCGGATTCTTGCTCGCGATCTCCATCGCGGATCTGGCACTACCCGACCGGCCCGAACCAGCAGATCGTCAAGCGCTTCTACAGAGCTTGCGAGACCTGCCCGACCTCATGACCCAAACGATCGCCAAGCGAGAGGAGATCGCTCGCGCCGCAACGGCGCACGCTCCATCTCGTCGCTACTGGGCGTGCGTTGGCAACGGGCCGAACCTGATCGCAGCCCGAGAGCTACGCATCAAGATGTCCGAGCTCTGTTACAAGTCGATGGCCGCGGATTCCACCGAGGACAAGAAGCACATCGACCTCTCATCGGAGCCACTGATCTTCATTTGTGCCGCGGGTCTTGAAGGCTCGACCGCAGACGATGTCGGTAAAGAGGTCGAGATCTTCCGCGCGCACAAGTCCGCGCCGATCGTTGTCGCGAACGAAGGAGAGAGCCGATTCTCCTCCGCCCTCGAAGTCATCTCGGTTCCGGTAACGCACCCACGGTTGGCCTTCGTGCTATCGACCGTCGTTGGTCATCTCTTCGGCTACGGCGCCGCCCTCGCAATCGACGCCCAAGCCCGTCCGCTACGCGAAGCACGAGCCGCTATCGAAGGTCTGATCGAAGAGACCCGAGGCACGCTCTCAGGCGAGGAGTTCCTCGATCGTCTCGAACCGTCGCTGGCCACCGCCGCCAGCACGTTTATGGACGGGCTCCGGATCGGTGCATACAACGGCCATTTGGAAGCGAATACGGCCGTGCAGTTGGCCTCTCGGCTGCGTTATGCGCTCCGCACGATTCCCCTGGACGCCTACCAGAGCGAGTTTGGCAAGGTTGGAAGCCCGGCCGTTGTCATCGAAGACCTCAACACGTCGCTCGGTCTCGCGATCGACGAACTAACCCGCCCGGTCGATGCGATCAAGCATCAGGCGAAGACCGTGACCGTCGGAATCTCCCGCGCGGACGAAACGCTCCTCGAGGTGCCGCTCGTCGCGAAGGTTCTCGAAGCGGGCGCTCCGCGAGATGGTCTGACTTACGGAACGATTCGTACGTTGGCGAACCTCGACCCGGCCGTCGAAGACGTCAACGGGTGGACTCGGTACTCGATCGACGACGTCGGAACCGATCGAGGCACCATCACCGTTATCGATCGCGGCGGCGTTTCGGCGACCATCCCGAGCCGCACCGATAAGTCGCCGTCGTTGCGAGGAACGAAGAAGCGGGTAGCTGAGGAACGCGAAGTGCTCGTCTCCAAGGGTCGATCAGATGGTCGAACCGTCATGATGATTCCCGAGGTGAAGGACGGCGTCGCCATCGGCATGACGTTGCTACACGTCGATCTGCACGAACATCTCGAACCCGAAATCATGCGCGGCGTGCTGCAGGGTTACCGCAATCGTTTCTCCGCGTTACACGGAGCGGTCACCGAGACCGAGGAGACTTTCCGGCTCGACCGTCTCGGTCAAGAAGATGTCGGCGAGTTGCTGTGGGTTTCGATCCAGGAGCTCGCCGATCGCTGGCGCGGCACCGCTTCCGCGGACCGACGACGCACGCCCAGGTAGCGGAACCGTAGCCAAGTAGGCTTCTGGTGTGAGCGGACCAGGATTCTCAAACGATCCCATCGACGTTTCGACGATCCCGAGGCTCCAAGATGAGGATTTCTCTCCGGTCGACCCGAACTATCTTCGAGTGTCGCTGATCGGATACGTCATTTGGATAGTCATCGTCGTGGCGGTGGGGGTGGGGGTCTCTTTCGCGTTGAGCGAGAACGAGTGGATCCCGCTGGCCGTGATGGCCGTGGTCCTGGTGCTCACGGCACTTTCAGTATTCGCAACTATCTTGGGCGTGAAGAACATCGGCTATCAGGTCCGTGAACACGACCTGTCGTACCGCCGAGGTGTTCTCACCAAGACGGTCTCCACCGTCCCGTTCGTTCGAGTGCAGCACGCCCGGGTCACCCAGGGTCCGGTCGAGCGAGCCTTCGGGATCGCCAAATTGGCGGTGAACTCCGCCGGGCCGGACCTCCACATTTCTGGGTTGTCGTTCGATGATGCCGAACGCCTTCGAGCGATCGTGGTCGAGCGAGCCGGTGAACTCATCGAGGAGCAATGAACCTCGAACAGCCGCAGCGCCAATCGATCCTCGCCATCGTCTTCTTGGCGGCCCGCACCATTCGTCAGGTCGGGATCGTGCAGATCGTCATCGCTGGCGGCTTCCTGATATCGCGGTCACCGTCGCTGGTCGTATTGATCGCGGGCGTCCTTGTGATCGGCGCGATCTTCATGGCGATCGCGACCCTGCGGTGGTGGCGCTACACGTTCATGGTCCGCAACGGTGAATTGCGAGTGGACAGAGGGGTGCTATCTCGCGACACCCTGACCGTGCCTCTCGACCGGGTGCAGAGCGTGTCGATCGAGCAGAAGTTTCTCCATCGAGTCGTGAAGCTGGTGCAGGTTTCGCTCGATACCGCAGGCACGAGCAACGCGGAGTTCACCTTCGACGCAATCGAACGAGACGTCGCGATCGAATTGCAGCGGGTCGCGGCCGACTTTCGTGGCGCCCAACCCGAGCCGAGCCTCGCCACCGATGGGGTTGTCGGACCATCCGATGTATTGCAACCACCCCCTCCGGCTTTTGAGGAACGGACGATTCTCCAACATTCGCCGGCTCGTTTGGTCCGCCTTGGGCTGTCGCGGGTGCCCTTCAGCGGCCTGGCCTTCCTCGCCCCAGTCTTCGCGTTCGGCGATGAGATCGTCGACCGCATCCCGTTCGACGCTCCCGACATCGAGGTGCGGGTCGGCCTCTGGCTCCTGTGGTTTGTGCCGCTGGCGATCATCGGGGTTGCCATCTTTGGCCTCATCCTCAATCTGATCGGAACGTTCCTCCGAGAATGGGATCTGCGCGTGATCCAAACCGAGTCCGGTCTCCGACGTGACGCGGGGTTGCTGTCTACGACCAGCGTGGCGAGCAACGTTTCTCGGGTCCAAAGCGTGGAGACTCGCCAAGGCCTTTTGCAGCGTGCCTTCGGTCTGCAGCACATCACGCTGCACAACATTGGCGAAGGTGACTTCCTCGTCCCCGGCGCTACGGCCGAAGAGGTGGCCCGGATTCGCGAGGTCGGTCTGGCCGAGTCGACCGGTGTTGAAAACATCGATCGACACACCTCGAGTGCGGAGGTCTTCAAGAACACCCGCAACGCCGTCGTCTTCTTCGCGGCGCTGGGGTTCCCGTTGTTCTTCTTCGTCGGCTTTTGGGTGTTTCTGCTCGTCATCCCCATGGTCATCGTCTGGGTGAGTAGCAGCCGCAGCGTGAAGCTCCGGCGATGGGGAATCGACGGCGATTCAGTGGCCCTGCGCAACGAACTGCTCGAGTGGCGCACACACGAGGCCCTCATTCACAAAGCGAACGGTGTCGCGATCCGACAGTCGTACTTTGAGCGCTCTCGGGGGCTCGCCACGGTGGAGGTCCGGCTCGCCGGAGGGATCTTGAACGGTTCCATCTCCATCGGCATGATCACCTACGAAGAGGCTCTAGCGGTTCGAGACCACGTGTTGTACATCGTGGAGACGAACCGACGTGCATTCATGTAGGCCAAACGGGCTGTCCTATCTATATAGATGGCCAAAAAAAGCAGTTCGGGGAAAAGTTTTCCTGACAGAGGGTTTGTAAGCACCTAGACTTGTGTCACACGTTCTTGGGGAGACGACATGGGTCGATTGACAGCACTACTCATTGCCGCAGGCATCACTCTTGCCGCGTGCGGCGGCGGCGATTCGGGTTCACTGGTAGTCGATGCCGGCGAGGACTTCACCGTCGAGGTTGGCGAAGTTCCAGTGTTTGACGGTTGCGGTTCCGAAGGCGAGTTCACCAACTACGAATGGACCATCATCGAAGCGCCGGACTCCCAGCCCGATGCTGATGGCAAGCCTCTCCGAACGCTCATGGCCGACTGCAGCTTTGAGCTGGAGAACGCCATGATCATCGATGACGTCGGTGAATGGACGATCGAACTCGCCGCAATCTCTGGAGAGACCGAGGCGACCGATCAGGTTGTCGTCACCGTCACCGAGTAGGTCTTGACCGAAAGCGAATCCGGTCCGCTCCGTCGGACCTTCTTTGACGACGGTTCGCCGTACCTAAGCCATCCACTTCTCACCGAGGAGCGGACGCTACGAGAACTCGCGGCAATCGAGGAACTCATTGGCCCACTTCGCGGACCCGTACTCGATATCGGATGCGGCTTTGGTCGCCACAGCGTGGCCCTGGCCGACCGCGGCCTGGAGGTGGTGGGCATCGACCCGTCCGCCACGATGATCGCGGCCGCTCAGCGCCGGGCCGCCGAGAGAGGCATCGAGGTCGACTTTGTGGTGCAGTCCGCCCACGAGGTCGATCAAGAAGACCGCTTCGCCACCGCCATCTGTCTGTTCACCAGCTTCGGGCAACGCAACCCGTTCTCGACCACGCCGACGGGCGCCTCAACCCGCGGACTCCTCGCGGCGATGAAACGCTCGATGAAGGATGGGGCCCCGCTCGTGATCGAAGTACCTGAACTCGCTCGCTCTCGGGAGCTCTTGGCTCGAGAAGAACAGCTCGGCCCGACGAGCGTGACGCGGATGATCGATGAGGACGGGCTGGTCTCGGAGGTTTTCGATGGCCCCGATGGCGTCTTCCACCTCGGCTATCAAGCGTTTCGTGCCGACTATCTGAAGGGTTTGTTGGAGGATCGAGGGTTCGTCGTGGAGACGATGCTCGATCGCGGACTCGTCGAGCCTCCTGGACATTTGCAGACGGTCGTTGCACGAAACAGCGGCTGAACACGAACCGACGTAGAGTCCCGCTCGCCCCTAGCGCTGGTACCGTCCTGAAATGATCGACGCGATCTCCGGACTCATTACCGGCGACGTTCTACTTGGCGCAGGCGTCACCATCGTGGTGACGATATTGACCTCGATCGTCTCATTGGCACTCGGTGTATTCGCCGCCCTCGGGCGTCGTAGCTCAAGCCGGTTGCGTCGTTCGATCGCCGGAGCCTTTGTCGAAACGTTCCGTAACGTGCCCGCGCTGATCTTGTTGATCTTCTTCGCGTTCGCGATACCCAACCTCTTCCCGGTTGACCTTCGACGGGTGATCTTCTTTGACAATGGCTTTGTCGATGCGCTCGCCGCAGTGACGTTGCTCAGCATCCCGTACTACGCCCTGGCTGCCATCGTCGCCCTTAGCGCCAACACCGGCGCACACCTGGCCGAAGTCATCGGCTCCGGCGTCGACACCATCCCGAGTGCACGAATCGAAGCCGCTCGATCGCTCGGTGCCAGCCGTCGAACGTTGTATCGCTCGGTCATCGTCCCCGACGCGGTGCGTACGAGCTTCCCCGGCATCACCAACCGACTGGTTCACAACCTGAAGAACACCGCGTTAGTCGGCTTTGTTGCGGTGCCCGATTTGTTCCAGGAGCTACAAGCGACGATCACCCGCACCTTTCAGGCGACGAGAACGTTGATCCTCGCAGCGGTGCTGTACTTGATCCTCGCCGCATTGCTGGAGTTCGTTCTCGGCCGTTTCGAACGGTCTATTCGGCGAGGTCGCCCGAACGATCGGTTGATCGATGTCTGACCAGATCGACTTCATCATCCGTCATATCCCAAATCTCCTGTGGGGGTTCCCGAACAACCGCCCCGGCGGCCTGTTGCTTTCGGTCCTGCTCAGCGCCGGAACGATCTCCGTCGGCTTCCTACTCGCAACCGTTCTCGGCTTTGGCCATCACAGTCGCTGGGCGGTCGTCCGCCTTCTAGCGCGGCGTGTGGTGTGGCTCATCCGAGGGATCCCTTTGATCGTGCTGCTCGTGTTGTTGTTTCAGATCCTCGGCACCGGAATCATCTTTGGACTCGAACTCAGCGCCTTCTGGACCGCAGTGGTGACCCTCATCCTCTACGCCGGTGCCTATCAAGGAGACATCGTCCGAGCTGGCATTGCGGCAGTCCCCGCACAGCTCCTCGAAGACGCTCGTCTCCTCGGAGCATCGAGGACGACGGTGGCCCGAACGGTGACCGTCCCCTATGCATTGCGCGTGATGCGTCCCGCTCTCGTGACCCAGGCAATCACCATTTTCAAAGACAGCTCGGTTGTAGTGGTGCTCGGCGTTGTGGACCTGACGACGACCGCCCGCATAGCGTTGGGCAGCGACATCGCGAACGCTCCGTTCTGGGTGGCCACGTATCTCACCGTTGGCGCCATGTACTGGGTGGTGGCCTTTGGACTCGCGAAGGTAGTCCGTCCACGTCGAGGGCCTCGCCTCGCCCCAGAGATCGCTATCTCATGAGTCCGCAAGTGTCTCGCGCTATAGGTCTCGTCGGTGCGGCGGTACTGGCGATCGGGATCGGTGCCTTGGTCTGGCTCGACGCCACCCGGGGCACGTTGCGCGGGGAAGTGGTGCCCACCACGGTCGCGTGGTTTGTAGCGGCGGGCGTTGGATACGTGCTGTTGTTTGCGCTGCAAGGGCGCGACGATGCCAAGGTGAATTGGAAGTGGTTCCTCGGACTCGGCCTCGTGCTCCGCCTCGCATTGTTGACGACCGAGCCCACCCTCAGCGACGACATCTACCGCTACATCTGGGAAGGTAACCTGTTCGCACAAGGCGTGAGTCCATGGTCGTTCCCCATCGACTCCCCCCAAGGCGACCCGTTCGACATCCCGGCGCGAGCACTCGCCAACAACACGTCGCTCGCGTCGCCGTATCTGCCGGTCGCTCAAATCGTGTTCGCGCTCTCGACCTTCGTGGGGCTGCAGCCGGTCATCTTGCAAATAATTATGGTCGGCTTCGATGTGCTCGCCGTGACCATGATGATCCGCCTGCTGGCCGCCCTCGGGCTTCCGGAGAAGCGCTCGTTGATCTACTGGCTCAATCCGCTGGTGATCGTCGAAGTGGCCCACGGCGCCCATCTCGACGCGATCATCGTCGGTCTCACGATGCTTGCGCTCTGGTTGATGTTCGACGTTGCAAAGCGTCAACCCTGGGCGGCATATGCCGGCGTGACAGCTCTTGCCGGGGCCACGTTGAGTCGCCCGTTGGTCGCGCTATTCGTGGCGGTCTTGTTTTGGTTGTGGAACTGGCCGCAGCGCATCTTGTACGCGGTACTAACGATCGTGCCTGTAGGGATTGTTGGACTGGTCTCGGGGTTTGGGCTCGAAGAAGGAGCGACCGGTGGCGCATTTGGCTCGGCGATCACGTTTGGGCGAACCTTCCGTTTCAACAGTGGGATATTCGCCTGGCTTTCGCGATGGATAGCGAGCCAGCCACAAATCTTCGATCGCGGCTACGAAGAATCGTTCGACCTCGCCCGAGTTATTTTAGTGCCGATCGTCGCTACGTCATTGCTGTGGGTGTTTGTTCGGGCGCGAAAAACCGCAGACCCGCTAACCACCATCCGCTCGTTTGCTACGCCGATGATCATCTACGTGCTGTTCACCACCGTTTTGCACCCGTGGTACATCCTGCTTGGAATCGTACTGTTGCCGTTCTTGGCCCCCGGAACCGGTGAGTCTCGTCTCCGTTGGACACAACTTGCGCCGTGGGTCGCGCTCAGCGTGCTCTTGGTTTTCAGCTACCTCACCTTCGAGGATCAAAGCGCCCACGCCGAGCGCGAGTGGGTCCGCCGACTGGAGTGGATTCCTACCTTGACGTTGTTCGCGATTGCGGGCTTCTTCGCGCTAATTAACAATAAAGATGAACAGCTCGCGAACCGGTAGCGCCCGCCCCGCGAGGGGTTTCGCGAGCCACTAGCGTTATAGATCATGGCAAGTCTTTTGCTCGCACACCCGGTGTTTTTGGCCCATGACGAGGCCGAGCGTGAGGCGTCGAGTCCATACTTCCCGTTAGGCCTTCTCTACCTCGCCAGCTACGTCCGCGAGCGGGGTCACGACGTGTCCATCTTCGACGGCACCTTCGCTTCGGGCGAGGAAGCCTTCGTCAGCCACCTCGAGCAACACAAACCCGATATTGTCGGCATCGCAGCGCTCATCACCTCCAAGGACGCCGCCCTATCGTTGGCCCGCATCGCGGCCGTCAGCGGAGCGTCGGTTGTCTTGGGCGGCCCAGATCCCACCATCGACCCTGCGGCGTACTTGGCCGAGAGTGCGGTCGACCTCGTCGTACATCACGAAGGGGAGCAGACCATCGCTGCGCTCCTCGACCGAGTAGACAACGGCACGCTCGCCCTGCCCGGTATCGAAGACGAGCAGGGCATCGCGTTTCGTCAGGGTGCCCGTATCCAAATCAACCAACCACGACCACCGATCGAAAACCTCGACGAGCTCCCCCCGCCGGCGCGAGACCTCATCGACATGGATCGATACTTCCAAATGTGGGAGGAATCACGGGGCTACACCTCGATCACGGTTTCGACGAGCCGCGGTTGCCCGTTCGGATGCCAGTGGTGCGTCGATGCGGTGCATGGCCAAGAGTTCCGCCAGCGATCGCCAGAAAGCGTCGCGGCAGAGGTCCGCGAGCTCGAGAAAATCTATGGCCCGGAGTCGATTCGACTCGTCGACGACATCTCCGGAATCGACCGAGAATTCTTCGAAGCATGGTCTGACGAAGCGGATCGCCTCCAGTCGTCGGTAACCTTTGAACCGCTCGATAAGGCGGTCGTGGCCGATCTACCTCTCTTAGAGGTTCGCGACAGTCTTTGACAGCGTCGCAACGCTGGAATCCCCACCGTGAGTGGAGACCTACACGCCCCGCCCTTACGTGATGAGCCAGGTGCCGTCGCCTAAGACCACAAGTCCGTAAGACACAACGTAAACAAATGCCCATGGAGGGAACCAAGAACATGAAACGACTACTAGCGCTGCTCTTTGCGATGGCAATGATCGCCGCCGCCTGTGGCAACGACACCGATATCGGTGCAGCAGATGACGCCGATGCGGGTGCAGAAGTTGAAGAAGAGTCCGAAGAGGCAATGGAGGACGACGAGTCCGA